>JAEOTY010000304.1 GCA_016839625.1 Candidatus Hodarchaeota archaeon | reverse complement strand
CGAGATTCGTGATGTAGTTGTCCCAAATAGATTACAGGAAGCTATTTCTCGTCAAGCAGAAGCAGAACGAGAACGAAGAGCCAGAATTACCCTCTCACAAGCTGAAAAAGAAGCAGCAAAGGGGATGATAGAGGCAGCTAACCAATATCGAGATAATCCCGCTGCAATGGAGCTCCGATGGATAAACCTCCTCTTTGAGGCGGCTACTGAAGGAGGTGCTACCATCATGTTAATTCCAGCTAATATTCCAATAGCGGGATTCTCAGCAACTAGTCGAGGAGGTTCTGGTGGTGGGTTTCCTCCGATAGGCGTTTATGGGGTCGAACCCTTACCTATGGCGAAAAAGAAAAAAGAAGAAAGTGATGAATAATCTTCTACTCATTCTTTCTTTTTCCCCTCTTTTTTTATTTAAGAAATAATCCATTTTTTAAACATAACAAGTCGATAAGCGAGAGTTTATAAGTTTTTGATTGATTTTTTCCTTTTTCTATGTTTCTAGCCATTATTCAAAATACTTTTCCCAAGGAACGCACAAGTTTAAAACAAAACAAAATAGAACTTGCTATAGTGCTATAGAAGAGTAGAGATGGCTTAAATGAATATTAAAGGTTTAATATTGATTAGCCGACCTCTGAATTCATTTTTATCAGGTTTTGCTGTGGTCATAGGTGCGATTGCGGCAATTAACATAAGTGAATTACCATTAAGCGCAAGTCAAATTGTTGGAATTGTACTAGGCTATTTAGCAACCTCATTGATTGCTATTGGAGGATATGCTATTAATGATGTATATGATATCGAGATTGATAAGATAAATACTCCCCATCGTCCTCTCCCCGCGGGATTAATGACGCTAGGTGAGGCTAAAGGATATTCAATCATTCTTTTTGCAGTTGGAGTCACGATCCCTCTCCTCAATATATTTAGTAATTTTATAATAAATGTAATAGCTTCTTTCATTGCTCTTGTTGGGGGAATTCTTCTATATCTTTATGCAATGTACTTTAAACGGTCTGGATTCATAGGGAATATCATGATTGGTCTTCTTACAGCCATCCCGTTTATCTATGGTGGATTTCTTACAAACAGTTTTGAAACCATGTTATTTCCAGCTATATTTGCTTTCTTACTCCTTGTAGGAAGAGAAGTAATTAAAGATATAGAGGATGTTCATGGTGATCAATTAAAAGATGTTCAATCGGTTGCTCTTCGATATGGGATTAAACCAGCTCGTAACCTAGGATTTCTCATATTGTTAGGATTAATATTCGTCAACCCCCTCCCTATAATTTTAGGGTATTATACCTCAATTGTTTTCGTTTTGATAGTTCTAATAATTGATGTGATCATTCTTTATTCTGGATATTTAATGTTTAATCGAACAGATGATGAAATAATAACTAATTCGACTTATGCCAAAAAAATGCTGAAAAGTTGTATCACATTAGGCATCGTTGGATTTCTGTTTGAAGGGGTAATGAAATTGCTTACTTTTATTATTTCAACTTAAAACTAATCCATTCTAGTGTTTGCTGTTGACTTTGACATGACTTTTTACTTTCTTCAACTAATGTGAAAACAGTGTTTAAACGTGAAAAAGTGATTCAATTACAAGAAATTGCTAATAACGCTTGGCCTGCGAAGAACTATTTATTTCTTAACGGTTGGATTCTACGATTTACAGATGGAGCTACTTCTCGTGCAAACTCAGTTCTACTTTTGTATTATTATGGTAATAACCTGAAAGGAGACATCTCTTTTGTGGAAAAAGCCTATCGCAAGTATGATTTGCCAGTAAAGTTCATGCTCCATGATTATTATGAACCATCTGAGTTATATTCAAGATTGGTGGAATTAGATTATCAAGCTGACCCAATCGTGGATATTATGGGAACAAATTTGGAGAGCTTAAAGAAAGAAGTCATTATCAATCATTATCAATATGTTAGCTCTTCTAAACGTAAAAAAGCATGGTCTGAGGCCTTAGCTAAACTAGCAACTAATAGATCTAAAGAAGATCTCATAGGAATAATTGGAATTATTGATCGTATCAATATTCCTTTGAAAAGATATTTTGCTGCTGTCACTGAGGACCATGTTATTGGGATAGTTCTAGGAATTTTGCATAACAGCTATTTGGGAATCATGGATCTCATTGTTGATCCAGAATATCGAAGACAGGGAGTTGCTACTGCTCTTCTTTGCCAATCAGTTGAATGGACTACAACTCTTGGTGGAACACACATCTATCTTCAAGTTGAAAAGGAAAATCATGAAGCCATTGCTCTCTACAATAAATTACAGTTTGAGAACTGGTATAGCTACTTCTATATGACCAAAAAATGAATTATTATTATTTTTGAAGGAGCTACCTTTGTTTTTTCGCAACTAAAAAGAAAGTAGAGTTGCCTTTCTCTTGATATAGCGCAATCTTCTTGAATCCGCTGTTTTCAAGAAATTTTTCAGCTGTGGAAGGATCAACAAACAGAAGATCCCACCAATCATCCACAAGATATCGATAGATAATTCGAAGACGGATGAGTCCTGGTGGTAACCCTCGTTCACGATTTCGTTTATGATATGCTAAATGAAGTGGATTATCAGTTTCTAGTGGATCTCGACAAGAAAAAATCAGCAATCCATCTGTTGAAAGAAAGGAATTAAGCCGTGTCAGTAATTTTTCCGTTTGGGGGATATCTCCACATAAGCCAAAATTATTGCCCATCATCAAAATCACATCAAAAGAATCAAATAAAGGGGCTTTTTTCAAAGTGCATACATTACCTAAAAACGTAAATTTCAATCCTCGCGATTTAGCAATTGAAATCGCTGTTGAACATGAATCTAATCCAACTACTGTATGCCCTTTATTTTGTAAGTAAGTTGCCATTCTACCAACACCACATCCAACATCCAGAACAGTTGAATTTGAGGGAATGTGTTTAAGAGAATGGATTTCTTCTAATGTCCATTCCTGATAGGTTTTAAACAGATAATCTACTGCAATTTCTTCTTTGTAACCATCATCACGTTCTATCGTGTGTTGTGCTTCCAATTGTCCGTTCCAATATGCAAGTAAACTTGCTCCAAATGCTTTACACATTAGAAGTGCACTTCGTTGTTATTAGATTACTAGTACTTTTTTCTCTTCGGTTAATGATTGAGCTTCGTCCATCGCTTCTTGATAAATGGACACTGGAAACTTATTGTGGAGGGGGGAGATATTAGCTCCTTTAGCTGCAGCCCAATACATTAATCGGGCAAGTATACCTATTCCTTTCGCCATTTGTGCTGCTTTTTCGAATTCAGCTAGAGTGTTGTTATCGAACCCCCCAAATAGACCAAATAAAAAGCTGGCAATAAAAATCATCGGAAAAGTACCTAAGAGCAGAATAATGACTGAGGTGACTATATCACCTTGCCATATAATCTGACTCATGATTTCAGTAATAATAAAGACCAAAACTCCAGTAGCAATCGGAGCAATTATTCCCTGATAAAAGAGGTCTTTCCATTTAAATTGAAAGTACTCGGATCGCCTAATACCAAACCACATGTAAATATCTTTGATGATTAAAGCAGGAATATAAGCAAACATTACAGCTACAAGGGGAGAATTAAATATTTCTATGAAAAACAAGTATTGGGGTATAAATAATAGCAACAAGAGTCCTCGAATGCTTTGTTCAATAATCCAGCTTCCAGCAGCCCATCCTGGACGATCAGAACCAGCAAACATCCAATCACCTAGCCAGCTTAAGAAACCAAAGGTATGAAAAAGCAATAACCATGGGATGAGAATAGCGGCTCCTGCCCATTCTTGACCAGCTCCCCCAAGAATAAGCCGGGGACCTATAGCCACTAGAGCAGCAACAAGGTAGAAATCCAAAAATGCAGCCCATTTCCACGAGTTGAGCGCATAATATTGAGTTAGTTTCTTTCGTTTGCCGTGGAATGACTCCGAAATCCCTCCAAGCATTGATTCGGCAAACAAACCTACCAGCATCACTAGTTGGGCAAAACTCCATGCAATAGAAAAGAATCCCTGCTGCTCCGTGTAGTTGGGGATAAATGTAGCAATTAGAAATACTTGGAGGAACCATCCTAATGGAACCCACATGTTTCCGAAGGCCCATTTCGTTCCAAACGTAAAAGATTCCTTTATCTCTGATAACGAGAAGTCTACACGAAAGAGATTTCTTACTGAGAATCCTAGTCTTTTAAACATCCATAAACCTGTTAGGAAGCTTGCTACTTGGACAACGTAAAAACCAACTGAATAACCAATAGCACCCGCAAGAGAGTCCCCGAAGACAATATTTGGTCCAAGAACAGTGCGGAATATTATAATCACCAGATATTGTAATGTTATATTGAAAATTCCATAAGTAAGTATATTTAAAACTTGAAAAAAGTCAAGACGATTCATTGCTCGAAAGATTAACAAGAAAACCAAGAAAAAGGCTGGCCATTGGAAGAAAGCGTGAGTTACAAAGACCCAACTCATGTGAGCTAGGAAAGTTCGTGGAAAAATCAATGATCCAAGGAAAGAAATTAGAAATAATTGGAGAACTCCCGAGAGCATTTGATACCAAATAAAAATCTGGATGTATCGAATAGCTTTTTGGGGCCGTTCTACTCGGTGTTGGGAAAAGAATTTGACTAGTACTATGGAAGTTCCTAGATCGAAAACTAACCATAAGGCTTCAAAAAAATGAATTGTAAAGTCATAGAATCCAGCTGCTTGTGGAGAGGGAAGAATTATCAGAGGAAAAACCAAGACGGTCATAACTACATTCGGAAGGATGATGAGCATCCCAATAAACAGTTGAACCAAGAAACCTGATATTTGCCTGTGCATTCCTACATCTTCCCATTCTTGTACGACTTTCACTTCTTGTGCCATCACCTCTAGATCTTCTTCTGAAATAGGATTTGTTTGAGAGAATCTTCTCGAATACAGGAATCCTCCTAGGGTAATTAAAACGGAAATAATCACTCCAAAACCTAAAAAAATCGAGTCTTGTATGTGTGGAACCGGAGAATAGGGCCAGTCTGCATAATGAGGTAGATTTATCTCCTCTACTCCAACAATTGACATTTCAGTTAGTCGCAAAAGATAATTACAATACGGCCATTGCAGAAATTCAGCATTGTGAACTTCTTCAGACCAGATAGTCATAACTATTGTATTAGAAGTGGTTGATTCAAAAATCAATGGATTCTGATCTGAATCTTCAATTATAACCGTAGTCTGATCGGATACTGAAAAAGAAGTCGTGTTATATACGGCTGGTACAGAATTCCATTCAATTTTAGCAATTAGCGGATGATTAATTGAAGAAATCTGAGGCAAAGTACTAAAGCCGGTAGACTGTCCAACTGTAGACGTTGTTAAATTTAAAGCTTGAAGCAATGAAGCATTATTTGTTAAATTTGGGCCTGTTATTATGAAGAGTCCTTTGCCAGTTTGAAGAAAAGCCAAGACTCGATCAATTTCTTCAGACGTTGGGACATAATCATCAAAGATTAAACCATCATATTGAGTCAAAGTGGAAGGGAGGCTAGTTTGGGATGTTAACTGAACATCTTGATCTAATCCACAACGTTTTTGCATTTTCCCAAGCGGTTCTTTATATAGATAGAGTAAGGAGCTTGAAATTCCATTCTGAGAAGGCTTGGAAGAAGCAAATATTACTGGTGAAAAAACTACAATCGCGAGAAGAATTAGAAAACAACCAATGAAAAGCCCTTTTCTACGCATTTTCTCAACATCCTTGATAAATGGAACTCTAGGAAAATTAATTTCCTTTATAGACAAAATTGGAAGGTATATTCTTATAGAAACACGTAGTTAAATATCTTTATCTGGAGTCTACTGCAACATTAATGAAGAAAATAAATCTGATATCAATGGTCAGGGAATGACACGAAAAGAATCATAAATACCAAAATAAAAGCATCATACACGGTAATCAAGTCATTTGGAGCAAGCAATAGTGAGTATCACTGATAAAAGAACTCGTAAAAAACGTCGTTGGGGTAAAATCTTCGAGTATTCTAGTTATGAACGTAAACTCCTTGTCGGGGATGAATACAAGGAAGTACTCAAAGAATTAGAAGAAGATTATAAAAAAAGAAAGAAAATGGTGGTTACACCTCAAGAAATTGCTGCTCAGCGAGATATCAGGGTTTCTGTTGCAAAACAACTGTTAGATGATTTGGAAGAAAAGAAAATTGTGAAACAAGTTTCATCAAATCGTCGCCTTAAGGTTTATGTCAAAAATTAACAAATGTGCTTATTTTAATGACTTAGCTTTAGAACTCACGTCGTATTTTATCACTATTCTGAATTCGATCAGAGCGATAGGGTCTAGGGGAGATAGAATCTAAGGTCACTGATTAGGACACTTTATTTATTCTACAAAATCTATTTGCATGAAGGTGATTATCACTGTTGAAATTGATTGAGAACATTGTTTTAATGAAGAGATTACAACGACAGGGATGGGTTCGAGCTGGGGTTCCCCCAGGTTCAATAGAATCACTCGCTGATCACTCCTGGTCTGTTGCTTTTCTCACGTATTTAAATTGTATTTTAGAAAACGAACTTCGTGGGTCAAAGCAACCATTGCTTGATGTAGAAAAGGCAGTCTTAATTGGATTATTACACGATCTTAGTGAGTCTGAGTATTTCGATATGGATAAAAGTGTAGAAACGGTTGTTAATCAGGAACTCCTAGTACAATTTCAACAGGCACTTGAGGAAGGAGCTATTGGAAACATTATAGCTAAAGCTCCTGGTCCATTAAAAAAATCCTTTGACAGACTTTTAAATGACCATCAGAGTGAAGAATACCGCATTGCAAGAGTATCAGATCTAATCGATCTGATTTACCAGGCGAAAGAATATAAAAAAAAGCATTGGCTAGACGAAGACCAATTCCAAGGTTTTAAAATTCATGCTCTTCAGCAATTAAAGCAATATGAAAAGCAGTTTTCTTTTCTTCAAGAAATTCTCAAGGGATTGATTGCTTAGTTTTTTGACCATTACGTCAATGATTGTTGCAGCCCAGTATATTTTATTACTTCTTTTATGAAGTCAATACTTCCTTGCATAAAATTTTGTGATTCTGGTAGTTTAATGCCAAGTTTGAACGCATGAGCTTGGGTTAGAATTGGATAAAAGGGGGAAAATGCTGATTTTTCTCCCCAAATTTCACGGATTTCCTCATGGATATCAGGTTTAACAAGATCCATTGACACAGCCTCAAGACCAACTTTGTAGCAGCATAAGGCAAATGTGATGTCAATGATAGAAGCACCAACAAGATAGTCGAGCTCATCTTCAGGTAGGCCTTCCTCTTTAGCAGCGTTGATAATTTCGTCATATTGAGTAATTGCCTCGCGAATTATCATCTTTGCTGAATCTTGAATTTGCTCATTTGAGATTTTTAAAGGAGTAAACAGGTTTTCACCTATTTTAACTTCTCCGTCCTTTGCATATAGGGCATGAATGTGAGTAAAAACAGGCCCAAACTTATCGAGTTGACTTAAATCCTCTTCCTTTAAAATCATAAGATCAAAAATATGTGCTACTTCGGGAGTGACAATTTCTTCAGCAATTTGATTGATTTGCTCAATGGCTGCTTCTGAATCATTTTGAGAGGAATCTGAACTCAAAACAACAACAAAATTGATATCACTTTCACCCACTACATGTAACCGCTTGGCATATGAACCATAGATAATTAAAGCCTTAATTTGAGCACGTAGAGTTTCATTTTTAGTAATTGCTCCCAAGACTTTTTTTTGAAGCATTTCATATTCAGTGGATTCGTCAACTCCAATTTCAGCAGAAATGTCTCCTAGTTCATCTTCAGCAATTTCATTGACTTTTCCGATTTCCTCTTTTACAATAGCTACAGAAGATCGAACTTGGGTCTTTAATTGTGGGTTTTCAGTTATGATTAATTTCAAAACAGAAGTTAGGGATGCTTCCCCTTGTTCTAACCGTGCTTGTGTTGCGTATTGCTGAACAAGCTCACGAAATTCCGATTCTTCCATTTAATATGCCGCCTTCTGAGTAAATTATGACCAATGGAACTGTTTAAGACTAGTACTGAAGTTTTATCCTTCATGGAGTAGAAATTAAGTACGACTTTTGAGTTTTTACACCCTAATCTCTGCTTCTTTCATATAATTGATAAGCTCTTCAATTTCCTCTTTGATCTTTTTTGCTTCGATGGGTTTGAATAACTGAGATTTAAATGATTGTTGGAGAATTTGTCCAATTAGGCTTCCAAGTTTTTGCATCTCCTTTTCATAAAATCCTAAAAGAGTTAGTTCCGCTGTTCCAAACCGCATACCTGCATCTGTCACAATGTGATATTCCATCAATAAATCGCGATATTTTGCACCAACAGTAAAATCTTGAATATTCATTAGAACTTGATGGGACTCTGTAAATCCGTTTTCCTTTCCATAAAGCGGGATATTAAATGAATCTAAACTATAAGCAAGACTTTTCGAGTTCTTAATGACTTGTTGAGCGTATTGGTGTCCAAACTCCTGAAACTCTTCCAATGCAACTCCTAAAGCCGCAACACGGGAATTATGGATATTATCAACCAACACAATACCTTTGAGGGGATCTGTTCCAATCACTTCTTCCAGATTTTTATCTTCAAAGCCATTGGATAAAATTACACCCCCTTGAGGCCCAGGAAATGATTTGTGGGTAGAACCTAATAGTAAATCCGCTCCTTCATTAAGAGGATCTTGAAATTGTCCACCTGCAATTAATCCTAGAACGTGTGATCCGTCATATGCTACAATTCCTCCGTATTCATGCACTACATCAGCTATTGCTTGGACAGGATGTGGAAATAGAAATAATGAGGATCCTAAAAATACTAATCTTGGTTTTTCCTTAGAAAGCATTTCTAACATCAGTGGTAGATCAATATTGAATTCTTTATGGCTGAATGGTATATCCATCCTTATTCGGTTAAAGAACTCAATATTAATTGGATATCCACCAGCAGGAGATAATGGAAGAATTGCAATCTTGTCTTTGGCTTTTGTTAACGCTAAAATGACTGCAATGACTGACAGATTACCAGATAAAGGAGAAATTATTGCAGAGCTACAACCAAAGGTTTTCTTTACCAGAGATTGAGTCATTTCATAGATTTGTTGGAAGAGTTGGGTGCCACCATAGAATGATGCATGATAACGAGAATGCTGAATGGCAAGAGCCTGTTTTACTTTAGGGCTCAGAACATTCTCAGAAACTATCATATTTAGATTATTTGTCCGAAACTTTTCATTTTCGTAGATTAAGTCCATCATTCTCATATATTAGTCACCAGAATTGACTCTTCAGAAATATTACATACAAATCCTACTAGTGAAAAAAAGGTTGTTAAGAATTCTAAGTAGCCTCAAAAATAAAAATCCTCTTCACCAAATTCACCCATCTTTATCTTGTCTCAGCTGGTAACTGCTTATGATAGACTCCCACGCTCATCTCTTGCCAGATTTTGTTAAAAACATTGATGAAATCGTAGAGAATGCTCGTCGATCAGGACTTGAAGCAGTGGTTAATTCAGCAATTGAACCACATCATTATGAGTACGCTTCAGCCCTTGAAAATAAAAATCCAGATTTTGTGTTCTCAACTCTGGGTTTTTCTGCTTCTCATATACAGACAATAGATTTTGAGTTATCCTATCGAAAAATTCGAGATTATCCTTCATTAGTAGCTATAGGGGAGGTGGGATTAGACTATCATTGGATAAAAGACCCCTATTGGCGTAAAAAACAGCAGGAAGTCTTTACCAAATTTATTAAATTAGCTAATGAAAGACAAAAGCCGTTAGTAATCCATTCTCGTAAAGCTGAGAAAGAATGTTTAGATTTACTTCAAAAGAATGCTGAAGTACCAGTTTTGATGCATTGTTTTGCAGGTAACTTGGAAGAAGCAAGACAAATTGAAGATCATGGTTGGCTTATTTCAATACCCACTGCAGTACGAAATCGTAAAAAACATAGGAAAATTGCAAGAGCGATAACGCTAGATCTTCTTGTAGTCGAAACTGATACACCTTTTCTTAGTCCAATTCCTGGTGAAAAAAATCAACCTTCAAATGTGAAATATGCTATCGAAGAAATTGCAAAAATTAAGGAGACCTCATTTCAGGAAGTTGACAAGGTAACAACGAGAAATGCTAGAGAATTCTATCAATTAAAAACAAAATAGATGAAAGAATTAGGTGGTACAAGTGATCAACTTAGAATCTGATATTTCAAATTATAGAAACCAGACTATTCAAAAATTGCAAGTAGAAGAGTTCGATGTACTCGTGGTTGGTGGTGGAATAACAGGGGCTGGTATTGCACGAGACGCTACCTTACGGGGGTATTCAGTAGCTTTGATTGAAAAGGGTGATTTCGGTTCGGGGACTTCCAGTGGTTCTTCCAAGATAGTTCATGCAGGATTACGATATCTTTCTCAAAAAGAGTTCAGACTGGTAAGAGAAGCTTCTGTAGAGCGAAAAAAAATCCTAGAGATGGCACCCCATATCACTCGCCCTTTAAAATTTATTGTTCCCCTTCATTCTGATACTAAAACAAAAAAATCAAAAATCCGACTAGGAGTATGGTTGTATGATTTACTTGCAGGATTTCGTAACTATACATTCCATAAAATTATGAGTCCAAAGGAAGCTCGATCATTGCTTTATTCACCAATTAGAGAAGAGAACTTCCAAGGAGTTGCTCTTTATGGGGATGGACAAATGGATGATGCGAGACTGACTTTAGACGTAGTTTTATCTGCAGAGGAACACGGAGCGACTATTCTTAATTATTGTCAAGTTAGTTCTTTCTGTGAAGATTCTTCGGGGGTAATTAACACAATTATGGCTTTTGACAAATTGAAAAATGAAATATTCCAGATTAATGCGCGTTCCATTGTTTTAGCGTGTGGACATTGGACTGATCAAATTATACATTCTATAGAACCTTCGGCTCCAGAACGAATCCGTCCAACAAAAGGAATTCATATTATCACAAAGCGGTTTTATAATAAAGACTACGCAATAGTTGTACCAGTTGAGGATGGCCGAATTATTTTTCTTGTTCCGTTTGAAAAGTACCTTCTGATAGGGACAACTGATACTGATTATGCAGGGGATTATGATAATGTTTCTGTCGCTAAAGAGGATGTGACATATTTAATTAATGCAATAAATTTTATCTTTCCAGATGCTTTGCGAGAAGAAGACGTTTATAGCGCTTATTCGGGTCTTCGACCACTGATTATTTCTCCCACAGCGAAATCTGAATCGGATGTCTCTCGAAAACATGAAATATTCTCAGTAAAATCCAATATTCATGCCATAGCAGGTGGAAAATATACTACTTATCGATTAATGGCCAAAGAACTAGTGGATAGGCTAGAAAGTCTGTTAGGCAAGAAAGGGAAATGTCGAACAGATAGAGTTCCTTTATACGGGTGGATGTCAACTAAACGCAAAGATTGGAACAACTGGTCTATTATTGCGATGGAAAATCTCACTATTCGGTATCAACTACCCAAAGATGTGGCTAGACATCTACTGAGGTATGGAAAGAATTACTTGAAGATATGCGAAGAGATGGATTATGATCCTCAGTTAAGGGAAAGAATTTCTGAGTATCGTCCAGATATTTTTGCTGAAATTGACTATTTCATAAAGCATGAGAAAGCTATTACCCTGAATGATGTCATGCTTAGACGAACACAGTTACAACTTTCTGAATTTCAGGGTTTGGATTGTATTGAACGTGTTGTCATACGAATGGCTAAAATTCTAGGTTGGTCTTCAGAAAAAATGAATGAAGAAATATCCATCTATAAGAAATCTTTAGTATGGAAACCAGAAAAATGATTTGATTCATACTTTTCTATTCAATGTTAAAAATACCTGGATTCATGATATCTTTTGGGTCGAGGGTTTCTTTCATATTCTTTAACAGTCTTATTCCTTCTTTACCAATTTCTTTAGGAAGCCATGAACCGAAAGCTCTTCCAATACCGTGATGGTGACTGATTGTTCCGTTATATTTCAAAAAAGTATCCAAAATTCTCTTTTTGATTCGAAAATATTGCTCAATTTCTTTGCCAGTTTCCTGAGGAGTAATTAATGTGAAGTAAAGATTCGCTCCATTTTGATAGAAATGACTACAATGTGCCCAAAGAACAGGGCATTCGGGTTTAAGAGCTTTTCGTACAGCATAATACAAATCTAGAAGTTTATCCCATGTTGTACTTGTTTCAAATGTTTCTACAAGAATCCCAAAATCAACAATGGGATCACGGAGGAACGGAGCTTCATAGCGTGTTTTGAACCATGATTTCCCTGGGCTTGATCCCAAATGAAATCCACCATGCTTTTTAGCATGTTTTATGGCTTTTTTACGCGTTAATTTCACTAAGTCCGAGTTGCCTTCAAAGGACATAATACTCAGACAGCGATCCTCCTCGTGATAACCTCTTGCTGTAAGATACTTCATAAGAACTCGGTTGATAAAGGATTCTTTTGGGGGTTCTTTCATCAATGTTGAAGCTAGTATGTTAAAATGAGTTTCCTCGGCATCAGAAAGACGTAAAATAGCTGGTTGATAACCATCTTGGAGTAAATTCCTAATTGCCTCTAATCCCTTCTCGAATGTTCGAAAGAAAAAACCTGATAATTTTATAGTCTCTGGTTTTTTCCACACACGAAGAGTCACTTCTGTAAGAATTCCAAATGCCCCTTCAGAACCAGTAACAAGCTGATTCCAATCAGGGCCAGTTGATCTAGCAGGAACGATATGAGTTACAAATGTTTCTCCTGTACCTGTTACTAATTTAACACCCATAACCATTGTTTCAATTTTACCATATAAAGTAGAGTTTTGACCAGCCCCTCGTGTTACGACCCATCCTCCTAAACAACTATACTCAAATGATTGTGGAAAATGGCCCAAAGTAAGATTTTCGTTATTTAATATCCTCTCTAACTCCGGCCCTGATATACCTGTTTGAGCAATGATGTACAAAGAATCCTTTTGAATTGTTAGAATTTTGTTCATCTTACTAAGATTTACTGCTATCGCTCTTGAGGGTGGTTGAATTCCTGATGTTACACTAGAGCTTCCTGCTACAATTGACAATGGAATTTGATATTCATTGGCAAGCTTAACTATCATGACTACATCATCATGTGATCGAGGATAAACTACTAACTCTACAACTTCAGGGATATCAGCCAATCGAGTGTAAAGCAAATCAATATACCCTCGACCAAGAGAATTCTGAATTCTTGACCACAAATCGCTGGAGACATACTCAGAACCCACAGAATCAGTTATTTTAGTGATAAAATCAGCTGGAAGTTGCGGGTCTAAGACAAAATCCTGTTCTGATAGTTTTTGAGGATAGACTTTCTTTTTAGTATTTGGATCCATCTGAAGATGTTTGAACATGAATGTTTTCAGGTTTTCAGTAAGCTTCACGTGGGAAGGTTCTCTGTCTCCCCATTTTGTTGCTGATGGTAAGTGTTTCATTTCCATTCTCACTTTTTGCCATCAATTCGGATGAGTTTTGGCAGCATCTAGACTTTAAACAGCTCAAAGAAAAATCTTTTTGGATTTGGAAAAATTCATACAAATCTGAATATTTTTTTTCACTACGTACAGACTAAACTAACAATTTTTCGTTTTTTCATATTCTAGTGGCGCGGGGAGCGCAGAGAAACTTTTTTATAAGCTAACGCCGACATAATCCCTAGTTCCCAAATCACTGGAAGGTGAATCCTAGGAGAGCCTAACCACATGAGTTCTAATCATAACTTGAAAGACTTTCCAAGGATTCTGTCGTACCCGCCCCCTAGACTTAATAAATGTGTCGAATGTAGGACTACCACGACTGAGAAGT
>JAEOTY010000303.1 GCA_016839625.1 Candidatus Hodarchaeota archaeon | reverse complement strand
GTGCAAATAATGTTAAGAAAGTAATAACAATCAGTACTGATAAGGCCATAAATCCTACGAACGTGATGGGCGCTACAAAACTCCTCGCAGAAAGATTAACCATCGCAGCAAACCTATATATAGGTTATAGAGATATTTCATTTTCAACAGTTCGATTTGGGAACGTTTTAGGTTCTCGGGGGTCTGTGATTCCTCTTTTCTTTAAGCAAATTCAAAAGGGAGGACCAGTTACTGTTACTGATCCCAATATGACACGTTATATTATGGGAGTAGAAGAAGCTGTAGAATTGGTATTAAGTGCTGCCACAATTTCAAAAGGAGGAGAGGTATTTATTCTAGAGATGCCAGCAATTAATCTAGGAGATCTCGTTGAAACAATAAAGGAGGTTGCATCTCCAAGATTTGGCTATTCTCCTGATGATATACAGATTAAAAATATCGGAAAAAGAATTGGAGAAAAAAATTATGAAGAGTTGCTAAGCGATTACGAGACAACAAGTTATTACATATTTAAAAGAGAGCAGCTCTACATTTTAATCCCGAAAAATCTATCCTATCATCCAGATGTCTTAGTAAAGTATTACGAAGGGCTTGGAATAAAAGAGGAGCATGAAAATAAAAGTAGTCTGCATTCTTCTTCCAATGCACAGGTTTTATCAAAAGATCAAATTAAACCAATAATCCAGGATCTACTCAGTGAGTTCCTGGAAAATAGGTTGAATGTCGAATGATAAGCGCTTTTAGCAGTTTCAACATATTCTGCTTTGTTATTCGGTAGAGATCATTGATAGCATGAGTTGAGCCATTCTTTTTGAAGACTTACCATCTATAAGATAGAAATTCGAATCAATATAGTTTGGCCTATTGCTAGCTAAGCTACTATCGTCATGTAATAAGGACATAATAGCATCTTTAAGATCCTCTTTTGTGTACACGCCTACTGCTACTCCCTCCTGAACACAATCAATAACATCAGGCATTCCACTCAAATTTAATATGATTACCGGTTTATTAAGAGCTACAGCCTCCGTAGCAGTCATCGAATGCTTCGTTAATAGAATATCTGACGCATAAATTAGTTGGAGGATTTCAGCATCACGTCCCATTATGATTGGATCAATACGTGAGTCCCCGCGATAAAGTGGTGCTTGTTGATCTTCATTAGGATGTAATTTTACAATTAGATTTACTTCAACGTTAAGCTCATCTATAGCAGTATAAACAGCATCAATGTTCTTTAGATTCTCTTCCAAAGAAAGCCAATGAGTCTGTGTTGTCCAAAGAAGGATAGGTTTCTTTGCCGGGATGTTTAACCAACGACGAAGATGTTGTCTATCCTTGAATTTTTTCACCATTTGTAAGAGTTTATCAAATTTTGGATTACCTGTCACTACTACACAACTTTTAGGAAAATGTCCTTGATTGATTAACAAATCTTCATACTTTGTTCCAAATACTGCAACCTTATCTGAAATAGGATTGTACGGTGCTTGGATAGATCCATTTGGACTAATATCTTTTGTAGAATAAATGTATCCTCGATTAGTTGGTACAATTATCCCATGCTGCATTGCTAGCGCGGGAACATGCTGTTTTTTCGCAGCAATAACTAAGCTTTTCTCTGAATGTCCACTTTCATTAGAAATAAACGCTAGCGAGGGGTTCATTCTATTTATAAGAGAAGAAAAGGTTTCCATCCAGCTGACAGAAAGAGGAAGCAAAAAGAAAAAGTAATATTTTAATTCATTGATAATTGGTTCAAATAAGTCAATATTATCGAAATAACAAAGGTCACGAAATTTAGGGTCATCTATTAACGATTGCCATTGGTTCTTAAAGAAATAAAGAGCTCTTTTCTGTTTCAACCAGCTTCTTGGAGTCCAATAAACATTAAGTAAGTGATAAGAATAGTCCCAAGATAGAGATCTCTCAATAGCAATTTTAAAACTTGATTTACGATATCTAAAAGAGGAAGTACCAAAGAACTCAACTTTATCACGGAGAACTTCCATAACAGAATCCTTTAAACTATCAGACTTCCTAACTACTCCAGTCATGTAACTTGGTGTTGCTACCCAGGCAGCATCACTACTAATAACAAGAATTTTAGGAACTTTCTTAGGAGACAGTCTCTTATTTCGTCTAACAGGTTTTATTATGAGATCTAATAATCTTCCATAAAGAAAGAGGCTAATCTCAAGAAGTAAAAAGATGATTATTCCCACTCTACTTCCAAATAATTTTGTAGTAAATGCGTTTCTTTTAGTGATACTAAATTTCGCTCCTCTACTTTCAGTGGTTAAGCGTATAAAATTGTAAAAGAGATAGTCAATATTCCACCAATATGAAATTCCTTCAAAAGTGGTAAGCTCCAGTAAGCATTTTTCACTTCCAAGGTTCTTCCAAATAAGATTCTCTTGGAATTCAATTTGATCCATTTCATACACCTTGAATCAAGAATTTCATCCCAGTGGACATAAGAAAACACTAGATTTGATATTCGATCTTTTTTAACGATTATCTTTCCAT
>JAEOTY010000302.1 GCA_016839625.1 Candidatus Hodarchaeota archaeon | reverse complement strand
GGAATCGGAGGTATGGTTCGTAAAGCTGTTTCTGACAGAAGAGGGCAAATAATGGAATCGGTACCTTCGGATCTTGAGGAAGCGGGTCTCGAAGGTGTAATAGCAAAAGGTGTGGAGTTAACATCAGAAGCCATGGAGAAAACCACTAAGGAACGTGAATCCCCAGTAGAAAAATTAGTTGGTCTAATGGAGAAACTCCAACAACTAGAAAACCTCCATTCTCAGGGAATACTTACGGAGGAAGAGTTTGCTAAGGGACAAGAGTCAGCAGTTGAAGACATAAAAGAACTTGTTGAGAACCTACCATTCTCCGAACTGAATTCTGAGGAGATTGGTTCAATTTTAAAGCAACTTACAGAGCTAAACAATAATAATCTTCTTTCTACGGAAGATTTTGAGCCGCTAAGATCCTTACTTGTGAAACAACTCATTAGTTAGCTGTTCAGACTTAAGACTAAAATTCAACGAATGTCTTATTAAACACGTCATTAACATCCTTTCAATGCTTTTTTCAAAAATCTAGGATGAGAAAAGGATGTTACCACTTAAAGATATGGAGAATTTTGTAGAAAAAAACTTTGATCAGGCTATCGAGGATCTATTCAGGTTAATTCGGATCCCAACTGTAACAGCTAAAGGTGGACACAATTCAGCTCAAGCTATTTCAGAATTAAAAAGGATTTTTAACGAACTAGGATTTAAAACCTCAACAGCTGAAACTAAAGGACAACCCGTTTTTACAGCGGTTTTAGATAGCAATAAATCAAAAACATTATTATTTTATGATCATTATGACGTCCAACCCGCAGAACCTTTCGACTTGTGGACTAGCCCCCCTTTTGAACCTGAAATAAGAGAAGGAAAGATATATGGTCGGGGTGTAGCTGATAATAAAGGCCACATCATATCAAGGGTTTTCGCAGTAAAAATGCTTCAAGAATTAAGGGGAGAACTCCCAGTCAATGTGAAATTTGTTATTGAGGGAGAAGAGGAAGTATCGAGTCCAAATTTGGGAGAATTTGTTGAGAAGCATCATAATTTCTTATTTGCAGACCAAACGTCATGCATCTGGGAATTTGGAGGAAAGAATGCCTCGGGTTTTCAAGAAATATGGGCAGGTGTCAAAGGGATCTGCTACGTTCAACTGAAAACTATGGGGCCAAAAAAAGATCTTCATTCTGCATACGGAGCAGTTGTCAAAAATCCTGCAAATCATCTTGTTGCTGCATTAGATTCACTAAGAGACGATAAAACAGACAAGATTCTTATCGAGAACTATTATGACACAATCATCCCTCCGTCCGAGGAACTTCTACAAACAATCAGCAAAATAGAGAAAGAATTTGATGAGGAGAAATTAAAAACAGTTTTAGGAGTGAAGGAGTTTATACATGGACTAACAGGCATGGAAATGCTAAAAAAGTACTATTTAAGCCCCACTTGTACCATATGTGGAATTTGGTCAGGTTGGCAAGGAGAAGGTGGAAAAACCGTCTTACCAGCTGAGGCGCATGCCAAGTTAGACTTCCGATTGGTACCGAAGCAGACACCCGAAGATGTCATTCAAAAACTTCGGAATCACTTCAGAGATCATAACTTCAATGTTGAAATTGAATGGTTTGAGGGTTATCCAGCAGCGTTCACTCCATTAACAGATCCTTTCGTCCAAGTGGTAGAAGAAACTATGATAGAAGTATATGGTCATGAACCATGGATCCATCCATGGTCCCCTGGCTCCGGGCCACTTCATCTATTTGCAGAGATACCAGTTCTATCGATAGGAGTCGGAAATGCTGAAAGTAATGCTCATTCTCCAAATGAAAACATTGAAGTGGAGGATTTTAAACTCGGCCAAATATGTATTGCCAGGCTAATGGAAAAAATGGCTTAATTAGATTGATAAATATCTAAAATTCTTTATAACTGAAGACGATGGGAAAAGCAATGTTTAACAAGATGATTCATGCTGCAGATGGTCTCTTGACAACCGAGAATGGTGAAATTATCCTTATTCAACGTAAAGGTGAAACTTACCACGGATTTTGGGCTCTTCCAGGGGGTACAGTGGAAGAGAATGAAACTGTTGAAGATGCGCTTATTCGAGAAATGAAAGAGGAAGTGGGGGTGATAGTAAAACCGAAAGAAATTCTAGGTGTTTTTTCTGATCCTCAACGTGATCCAAGAGGGCGGGTCATTTCAACAGTATTTATCTGCGAGTTTGAAGGAGAACCCACAGCTGGTTCAGATGCAGGCTCCATAAAACAATGCAGTATTGAGGATGCACTTACTTTAGACCTTGCATTTGATCACACGTTAGTTGTAACATGTTATAAACAGTGGATTGAGAAAAAAGGAACCTTTTGGTCACAAAAGTCTTTAAATCATTGACTTTAAGAACTAAATTTTTTAAAAAAAAGAAGAAGGGGTGTTTTATTTCTTGAAGCGTTTTTTTCCTAAGGGAAGGAGAGCTACAATCCCTAAACCGATCAACCATTCAAAACCTGGTGTAAGTTCAATCGTCGCTGGAACGTCGTCACTTTTCTCTGCAATTTTTGAACCAGTTAGTTCAAACAGGAAGGATGTAATGACATTTTCTCTTAACGGGTCTACAGCATACTCACCAAACATGAGCTCAACACTCTTGAGAGCACCAGTCGCTTTTTCCCAGAGTATAGTAACTTCACCTAGACTTGATCCTGATCCTGCCCCTGTTCCTGAGGTATTATCGTACAACGTTATTTGGTAATAATCCCCAACATCCACAAAATCCTGATTAAACATTTTAGATCTTCCCAGATCGTGTATTGGAAGGAAAAAGAAGGATGTTAGAACTTTTATACTAGGTTCATCGTTGAGACTTACCTCTACTTCAACTGCATGTTCAAGAAGCGCGGATACAGAAACAGTAAGTTCATCGCCTTCTTGAATGAAGAAAGAAGTGGGAGGGGGGTTTGTCATCGCATTTGAAGAAGAAGTAGAAGTTGAGGTTTGGGATTGGAACCAGTTCCCAGTATCAAATTCTGTCTTAGAACCCACATACTCGGAGAGTAGGTACTCAAACTTGTCACCAACAGAAATCCCCCAGTATTTGGTAAAATTTGAAGGATCTGTTGGATCACCTGGATAATGTTGACCCGATCGCACATATAAATTGTCAAAAGCGATCTTGGCACTGTGAACACCAAAGCCGATGTTACCCGAGTTTCTTAAAGGAATACCAAATTCGCCTAAGAACACATTGTGATGGTAGATTTTAAACCACGTATTAGCATCTATCACAATTGAAATATGACCACTTAAGGGAAGCGGCGATAAGACTGGACTTAGTGAGTGTTCAGGTTCGCCAACTCGATTACTATACCAGACATTACCATCTTGATAGAAATCGATAAAACGTCTACCATTCGGGTCTGATGTCAATTCGAAAGACAAGGCTGAGAAACTTTCATTATAATTAATGAAATCATAGTCAAATTCAATAGTAACATCCTGTAAAGGAAAAACTACGTCAGTAGTGCATGTAGACCAGTCATCTCCAAGGTTATCACCTATCAATCTACTTCCATCAATTCGCCATTCGCCTGCATTAAGAATGTATTTTGGTACAAGAGGAGAATCATCAGGACGATCATAGTTATCATCGAAAATCATGGATGGTCCAATGGAAACAGGGGGTTCTTTTCCTTTAAATATGGTTAAATCATCAAAACCAACATGAGAACCATCAAAAATCCCAAAAGAGAATTTTTTTAAAGGATGCGCTGGAAGATAAGTTCCTGGATCTATTTGGAAACCATCAACCCAAATCTTTAACTCCTCGCCAGAAGAAATTACATGTACCTGAACCCACTTATTTAGCGGGATCAAATAATTAAGATCTGTTGAACTGACATTGAATATATAATGAGACGCTCCATACTCAGATCCAAGTTCTAGCCGGAATTCCCAAAGATCGTAAGCAAAGCAGATATGAAACTGTTCTGATCCGTAACCAGCGTCGATATATACTTTGAACAACACTGTGTACTCGGTTTCATTGAATATTGGAGTATCCAAAACTAAACTGTCCCAACCAGTAGTAGTCCCATTACCATATAGTAAATCATTTGCTTTGTACCAATTTCCACCATAACTCGACCATGGCCATGAGCTAGTTGTTGAGTCAAAAGTTTCAGAGAATAACACATCTTTCCCGTATCCGTTTTGAATGGGAATTAACACAAGAAAAAGTGAGCATAGAATCAAAAGAGAGAATATACGAAGCTTTTTCTTCATTTTTTTTTCACCATGTCGAAACATAGCAATGTTCTATGATTTTTAATGGTAACATCATATAAAAAGAATCTAGATATCTTATTCAGCAAATTATTATTAGAAAACATCCGAATGCCTTATGTCGGGTGAACGGAACAGGATATCTCTTGATAAAGAGTATAATATCTACAAATACTAAGAAGTCCATCTATAACTATTTATAGTATTCTACTAGAGCTTTCATTGCTCGAGCTGCCATTGATGGCCATTTAAAGACAGCGATATCGTTGTTCTGAAGATATTCAACAGCTTCATCCGCTGTATCTAGACAGCTTATTAAAACAGGAACTTTCTCTTCGTGAACCCAATTGACAAAGTTCTGAAGGTTTTCTTTTAGCAGAGCATCCATCACAGGTGCTGGTAAATTGTCTGCAAACTCATAATTACCAAACTTTAGCATTCGTTCCATCATACTCGCCCCAAAAACACCCCACATTAATAATGCACCCATTTCACCTGAATTCCAAATAAGCCGGGGAACTTCTTCGTAAAATAACCCAAAATTCATATCGAATGTTAAATCAATTGGATTATTAGCAGAGGCAGTTGAACGGATGATTTTTCTTATTTTATCCTGTAAATCTTTAGAGAATGGTGGTACCAGCAAACCATATCTCTCACAACTATCCGCGAAAGTAACTGCTGGTCCTCCAGAATTTGTAATAATACCGACTCGATTATTCTTTGGAGGGTATGCCATCGAAAAGGCATGAGTAAACTCGAATAACTCCTCCATAGTAGGAGCTTGAATAGCTCCTGTTTGTTTGAAAATTGTATCATAAACAGATGATTTCCCCCCTAAAGAAGCAGTATGCGACATTCCTGCTCGAGATCCTGCTTTTGTTCCTCCAACAAAATGAACAATAACTGGTTTCTTCTTAGCTAATTTTCCAAGGGCTTCCACAAACTGACGTCCCTCTTTTTTAATCCCCTCGATGTAGGCACCCACAACTTTCGTTTCTGGGTCATTACATAAGTATCCTAGACAATCAGTGATATTAACATTGGCTTCATTTCCCACGGATATAGCTTTCCCTAATCGTAACCCTCTTCGCTCAACCCAAATCAAAACCTGAGAAATCCATGACCCAGATTGACTCACAAGCGAAATATTACCTTCCTGTCCTCTTGGCAATTCAAACGGAAACCATGTGCAATTGAAGTTTCCATCTGGACAATGATTGTTAATGATCCCTATACAGTTAGGGCCAATGAAGCGCATTCCATAACGCTCTGCGATTTCATTTAACTCTGATTGATTTTCGGTTTTTCCCACCTCACTGAATCCCGCGGTAACTATAATTACATAAGGAATACCCAATTTTCCAGCTTTATCCAAATAATCAGCAACCAATCTTGTGGGTAGGACAATGACGAGAAGATCAGGTATTTCTGGTAAATCTTCTAGATTCTCAAAAGCTGGGAATCCCATAATGTTTTTTTCAGAAGGATGAACAGGAAAGATTTTCCCACGATACCGAGTTCGTAAAACGTAAAGCTGTCCTGTTCCCATTGTTAAAAAATTATTACTAGCACCTAAAAAGGCCACAGACTTCGGATTTAACAGTTGTTCTAGAAAATGTGTCATATCTTCGTCTTTTAGGATATATCCGGATTTTCTTAAAAATTTTCGGTTGTGCGTGAATATTTGACTACAAAAAGGCTTCAATAGAGTTAATAGTTTATATGAAATTATTTTTTTACTAGTTACTTACCCTAGGAACAATTTTTTTAAAGATGTTTATCTGCAGTCTTGATGATAGATCTAACCATTTTAGCTGCATTCGGGATTATATTAACCATAGGGGTTGTTGGCTCAAACATACTAAAAAAAATCCACGTTCCTGAAATACTTGGATTCTTGTTAGTAGGAGTAATATTAAATATCTTTTTAGTTATAGTAAATCATGATGTGATTATTACAGATTTCTTGGATCTTGTTGTAGCCGTAACACTTGGCTTTATTGGGTTTAATTTAGGATCGGAGCTAGATTGGAAAGCGATTCGATCTATGTCACTGAAAATTCTTGTTATATTACTATGCGAGGCACTATTAACGTTTTTTTTGGTCACAATTGTGGTTTATATATTCTTGGGATTCACACAGCTCCAAATTGCCTTGTTATTCGGAGCATTAGCTTCTGCAACTGCACCTGCAGGAACCGCTGCAATTTTTTGGGAGCATGATGCCAAAGGTCCATTGACAACCACTACTATGTTTATTCTTGCCCTTGATGATGTTGTAGCAATTCTACTAACTGATGTGGCTTTAGGCTATAGCAAGTCAGTATATGAAAATTTAAGTTTAGATTTATTTGGATTCTTTTTCCCAGTTCTAATTGATGTTGCTTTTTCTTTTATTTTAGGAATGGCTGCAGGGCTAATATCGGTTTATTTTTTAAATCGAGAAGAAGACCACACAAAACTTGTTGACTTCATCATTGGAGCTGTTCTAGTAAGTATTGGAATAGCTTCATTTCTTGAAATATCCTATATCCTACCCACAATGGTTTTTGGAATTGTTATTTCTAGCCTTAGTAAAAAACCTGTGATCGATTTTCGATTGAAACAGCTAATTGGAGAGGTTTCTGAACATATCTCACCTCAATTACAACGTATACTATATGAAAAAAGGAGAGAAGATTTGAAGGATGAACCACATCAAATATTCCATGAAGTTTATAGACTGGCATCACCCTTAATTGCGACGTTCTTCATTTTAATTGGATTAAGCCTTGATCTTTCGGCTATCAGTCAAATTGGAGTGATTGGTATTGTCTACATGGCAACAAGAACTGTTTCGAAAGCAACAGGCGCAAGTATCGGGGCATACCTTACCAAAGCAGAGGCAACTGTTCAGAAGTATTTAGGCCCCTGTTTATTATCACAGGCTGGTGTTGCTTTAGGGTTAGCAGTTATCGTCTCAGAACATCTTGCTGAATACGGTGCTACAGCAGCCCAATCAGGCCTTTTTATATTGAATACCATTACTTCGTCAACAATTATCTTTCAGATCCTTGGGCCAATAGCGATAAAATGGGCAATTAATCGTTCAGGGGAGGCTCGTGTAAATTTTAATGACAGTAAAACATAATTGGCATAATAAATTCTTATTCTCGATGGAGAATGAACTTGATAAAAGAGGGAATACTGCGTGGTTTGATGAAAAATGCAGGAACCGACTTTCTATAGTCCAAAAAGGCATCTCCAAACCGTTTTATAAGTTCC
>JAEOTY010000301.1 GCA_016839625.1 Candidatus Hodarchaeota archaeon | reverse complement strand
TCTTTTCATAATTCCAACCGTTTTGCCTCGTGCTCCTTCGATGGAACGGTTAGAATCTGGGATGGTGAAAAACAGGAAAAGGTTCTATTCTATTTTTCAGAGGCTATTGAAGGGCTGCAAATAACTCCTGACGATAAAAAAGTCATTGTTGTACTGGGAGACTCTTCAAGAGCTTTTTATCATGATCTAGAGAAAGACCAAACTGATGAAATCGGGGAAAATCTAGTGATTCGTAAAATGATAGGAACGAATTCAAATAGTTCAAAGGTAGCCATAGCAACATATGATGATGACGTTTATGTCTACAACCTGTTATCCAAAAAGTTAGTAGGTTCTCGGATTTTCGTTGAGAACCTCTCAGGCGATTCCATGGTTTGGTTAGATGAAGATGTGATATGTGTTCCGAAGAGAAATGGAAGTGTTGCATTAGTTGATTCTCGCAACCGAACAATTAAACAAGAAATTCCTGTGCATGATGGGCTTATTACTTCAATTTGTAGAGATCGAGATAATATTGTAACTGTTTCTGAAGATGGCACTGGAAAAGTACTTGACTTGGATTTCAATCCACTTTTTGGCTTTAAAATTGAATTTACTCCTCTCAGTGTAGATTACAGCGCGCAAGAAGGAAGGATTGTTGTAGTTGGTGATAGAAACATGCTCATTGTGAATACAGCTACAGGAGATCTCTTATTACTAAGTCAAGATCTTTCAGGATGTAATGCTATAATCACTCAGGACTCCAAAATTATTAAGGGGTCAGGAGATCGTGATATTTCAATCTTCTCTCTTGCAGGTGAGAAAATTTCCCAAATCGATGGTCATTCTAAGACCGCAGAGGTTGTTTCGTTCCTGAAAGATAATCAAATTATCATTGCTTCTGGAGATAAACATGTTCATCATATTAATTATACAACAACTCAGGATCAAACATTAGCAGCGCATCAAGAAACTGTTTCTTCGGTTTTAGTTATTCCCTCAAAGAATTATGTTATTTCAGGCGCATATGATGATACTATCAGTATTTGGGATCTGCTTAATCAATCAGAAGTCAAGCGGATCAAGAAAGTTCCTCTAGTCACCGCACTTGCACGCTCTCCCTCAGACGATATCTTCATAGCTGCATGCAGTGGAGATAACACGTTGCACGTTTTTAACACAGAAGGCAAGAAAGTTACAAATTGGGAAGCGCATGACGATTTTATTAGTTCTGTATTCTTTATGAATGACGAAGTCATTATCTCTGGAGCTGATGATAGTTTTATAAAATTCTGGAAGCGAGATGGTAAGTTAATTAGCTCGATTGAGACTAAATCACCGATAAAATCAATTGGAACAACTTTGGAATTTGATTATAATGTAACTGGTCATGTAAATGGTGATCTGATTTTTTGGGAGAAAATTTCTAATCGGAAAATCGCAAGTTATAATTGTAGCGCCCCCATTCAACGGATTAAAGTCATTGACAGCTCTACACTATATTTTGCTGCTCAAAATCGGTTATATCGTATGCTTATTGATGGACATCATATAACAGATGTCCAAGAGGTATGTCGACATACTGAACCTATCCGAGGAATTCAATGGCAAGAAAAAACCAAAAAAATTATCACCGTAGCACATAATATTGAGATATTTGAAACAACATTTGTTGCGGAGCGTGAATTAGCTCCTCCGCTTGTCAGTGAGAGAATTGATGAAGAAGTGGCTGACTCTTCGACAACAGTAATTTTTGCTCCTGGAGTAGAAGAAGAACAAGAATTAACAGAAGTAAGCCAACCTGTTGTCGAACAAGTGACAGAAGTTCCTAAAGAAAGGACTGTTTCAGCAACAGATATTGAGCATATGACAAAGATATCCGAATATTTAACAGCAATTACCCAACAAATCAAAGAGTCTGTTGTACCAAAGCTAGAATCTTTTGAAATCGACGTCGATGAGTTAGAAAACGCTCTTGATAAAGTACAAGAGAATTTACAAGAGTGGTTGGTTGATTATACTGAGAAGAAAACAGATGTAGAAGAAAAAATAGAAGAATCTCCCCCACAAGAAAAGAAACCCGATTGGACAAGTATTGATTGGGGAAGACGAAAGGGTTAATATTTTTCCCTAAAACTAAAATTTTAGATTGGATTATTGTTATTAATGCATAAATGAATTTGTGATATAGAAATTAATAGAGTTACAAAGATTTTCAAAAAATAAGTAAAATTAGAGGTTTCAAAATGGAACAAAAGGAAAATAATTCCGATGAAATAAATGAGACATCAGTATCCTCGGTAAATCAACCTCCTGAAGGTAAGATGAAGCGTCTAGGAGTGTATATGAAAGAAACATTGAAAGATATGTTTTACACTTTACGACATCCTGAATTTAGGTTTGCAATTTCAGGGATAATCATCACTATTGTGCTAATTATTGTTTCTCTGCTTTTTTTCTTATTACCTGGAGTGGTCTTTAGTGAAGGAAACCTGACATTTGATGCTGCTAAAGTGAATTTACTTGGTATTCCGATTAGTTTAGTTGTTGCATTTCTAGTAATCTACATGTGGTTTCTCTTAGGCTTGAAGATAACTCCCAAAGCTGCTCATTTATTAGTGGACAAAAAAATTTTGAAACTATTTTTTACACGAGGAGATACTCACTACCTCGAGTATGTTCCCGTTGAGAAAAAGAAAATCGCAATGCCTCATATTCTAAACAAGTATATTGCTCTATTACTCGCATGGGTGTCGGTTTCAGCATTTTTATTTAATATTCTAGCAGGTTTATTCACCAATAATCAACCTGGACTTATTCTCAATCCAGAGAATCCTCTAATATTTTTTCTAAGAACTATGGTTTTATTTCTATTTGTCCCCCTAATCTTTACTCTAATCTATCCTCTCTCATGGATGCTCATTGACGCAAAATTAAAAGCTTATAATTCTGGAACGAAGCTTAATTGGCTCGTAGGAAAAAAAGTTGCCAATCTGACTAGTGGTATCATTACTGTTGGTTCCTTAGTTGCCTTGGGAGCGGATGTCATTAATAGTGCTCAAGAAAGAGCCGAGTTGATTATTAATCTTGTTATTTTTTGTTTAATTAATATCTCTCTAATTGTTATTCTAGTTTCCCTCTTCTATAACGTGTTTTTCCAAGGCAAATTTTATCAAATGATTATAGAAGATGTTGAAGTAGGATTTGGAATAACCTCTGTAACTCTGACTGATGAAGAGGGTAATCCTCTTCCCAAGGAGCTAGAGGAACCTGAACCCAAGCCAGTTATCGAACCTGAGCCTGAACTCGAACCTGAACCCGATATATCAGAAGAAGAGTGAAATTCCTCTTTCCTTATTTCATTTTTTTTGGATATTAACAAGAATTCCCTTCATGATTGAACATTTTAGTTCAAGTCTAAAGGAAAAAAATTCAAATGGAACAAGAAAGGAGCTTTATGAACCAAACGAGATTTTTAATACAATTTTATAAATGTTGAAAAATAGTGAGAGATTCATCTTTTATATGATTTTTTGGAATGATTGTTATGGATTTAATTTCTTTATTAAATTTTTACTGCAGAAAGGTAGGTATTTGGTTTCTGACTATTGTCCCCATCTTTTTAGCAGTTACTTTACTGATAACTGCTTTTTCTTCACCTGAAACAGTATTAGGTGATTCAGTACGTCCTATAGCATTTATATTATATATTGTACTCATTCTAATCGCTCTTCCATTCAGTCTTAATGGGTTCCTTATGGAACGTGTATTTAATAGAGAAATAAAGAGAATAGAAAAGACAGGACTTTTAATTCGAGGTGTAGAAGGGTTTGATGAAGTTGAATCTGCTATCAAATTATTGTATCGTGGATCATATTCTGTAAGTGGATCTGTTATCATAAGTTTCTTAGTTTTTGTTTCAGCAATGATTCTAGAAGGATTAGAAAATATTGGTGAAATACCTCTCGCTATTATTTTCATTTTTACTGCGAGTATAGGTCTCCTAGCTATATCGAGTGGAGCATCTATTCTCTTAAAACTTCCTGATAAATCAGTCCTACAACCTGGTGGCTTGATGAAATATTATTCTCCTAAGAGTATTTCTTTGCGATTAGATAACGTGTTGTCAGACTCAATTTTCACTCACCTTGACCCCATTACGCGGATTCAAATGGATGAATGGTCACGATCGATTGTGAAACATTTTAACATGAAATTTCTAACTCACTTGGATATACAAACAAGACTAGAACGTGCTCGAGAAAAAATATTCCTCATAGTTTATCTTAAGGAATTCATTCCTGAATTAATGACAGAAGAGATTTTCAAGAGAGAGATAAATGAGATCATTGATTCCAACTATCTAATTGATTTTCTGGAAGGTAAAGATTCTGGGATTTCCCTAAAAACTTTGATAACCGTGATACGTGACATTGAAGACGAAATTCCCCAGGTTTTTGAGTTAATTCAGAGGATATTTGTGTTAGTCACTGATAATTTAAGATATCTTCGAACTCAGGGAGAATTTGTCACAATCTGTCATCCTATTAAGCATATAGGAAACATTGATCCATTTCGAATCTTAGTTTTTATTTTAAATATGAAAGAAGCTCAACGCGCTGTTCGTGTTCAGGTTCAGACCTCTATGAGTTCTCTAGATCCAGATGATGCGTCTCAAATGCTATTATTGGATGTTGGGCAAATAAAACTTCCTCCCCAAGATTCAGAACTAAAGTTTTCCTCAACTACTGAACCAATTGATGTACTCCGGTTAGTGAGCAGTATTCTTCAAGTAGGTGATGCATTAAACCTTCAATTTCGATCAAATCGGTTTGGGACACATGTGTTAAATATTTCTATTGAAGACCCTGATAGGGGGATCATCTCAGGTAGATCAGTCGTTATTGAGGTTTCTCGTGATCTTCGATATTATGCAAAAACAGTTGGAGCTAAAGCTGTTGGATATGCTGGAGCAGCACTTTCATTTATTGGGATAGGTATTGGGTCACTCTTTAGTCTTATTAAACTATAAAGACGGCACCAGACAATGAATATCATTCGTCGAACCCACTTTCTTTCCCTCTTCTATCTATTTAGTTTAATTTTATTAAATGGAATTGGTACAACACTTCCCATTCCTAATTTGACCCAAATTGCAGAACATTATAATTTTCCACTAATTGGCCTTGTCGAAGCGATGTTTGTAGTGATTTCCACACTTTTCCTATTTATTTGGGGATATTCTGTTGATAAGCTAGAGAGAAAACGAATATTGTGGTTAGCCAATGGTATTTGGATTTTTCCTGCAATGTCCATTTTTCTCTTTCCAGCTTCCCTTCTTATTTACATTTTTGGACGGATGGGAATGGCTGTGGGTCTTTCTGCTTTCTCGCCAATAGCTTACTCGATTTTAGCTGATTATGCAAAGTATGAAAATAGAGGGTTGACTTCCTCTGGACTGAACATCGCTTGGGTGGGTTCAAGCGCTGCTGGAATCTTAGTGGGTGGATTCTTCTCTTATAAATGGAATCTTTCCTTTGGTTTCATTGGAATTTTAGGAATTATTATCCTCTGTTGGCAATTTTTCTTTCAGGATCCTAAAAGGGGAAGACAAGAACCAGCCTTCGATGGTATAACAGAATATCATTATCCTTGGCGAATAGAAATTAAACAACTACCTGCAGCACTGAAATCAAGAACAATTCTTTGGCTTTTAATCCAAGGTGTATTTGCCCTTATCCCAGGGACTATTTTTACCCTTTGGCTTGTTTCTTTCCTGAGTTCATCGGAGGGAATCAATGTAGAAATTCAAGTCGCCAGTGTAATTGCTATCATTATTGCTAGTGGTAGAGCTGTGGGGTATCCTTTTTTTGGCCGACTGGGTGATTATTACGTCAAGAAACACAATGAGTCACAGGTTAGAAGTAAAATTGCAAGTATTGGCATGGCTGGCCAATCTTTTTTCTTTTTGTTTGCTTTTTTATCTATAGACTCGTATTTAGCAAGTTTCATCATCTTTAGTCTCCTATTTTGGATTGGAAGTTTTATCGGGGCAGCTTCCGGCCCCAATCGAACCTCTTTGTTATTTGATGTGTCATTACCTGAACATCGAGGGAGTCTAGGGGCGCTCTTTTCTTTAACAGATCAATTTGGGGAAGTAATAGGAATAGTGTTATCGACACTATTGCTTCAATCATACGGCTTCAACGAAGTCTTCATCATGGCTTTAGTATTCTATTTAATCGCAGCACTTGCTTGGGCGCTAAGTATCCCTCATATAAACAGCGAAAAATTAAAAATTCAAAACATACTAGATCATCGAGCAGATCTTATCTCTTCGATGAAAATTGAGGAAAATTCTAATGGTTAGATTTGTCTAGGGCTTGATTTAAATCAATAGAGATAGGGTTAATCCTCTAGTTCTGAAGCTATTGCATGAAATCGTTCAAGAGTACTTCTAGGTACATCTTTTTCGCCTGATTTACCGAGTTTGGTCAAAAAATACTTTTTCATTCCTTTTGTCTTAATCAAATCTACAATAGACTTTTTTGTCCAAGTTGGACTTAATGATCTGATTTCACGAATTTTAGTAATTGTAAAACCTTGTTGGAGTAAAAAATAACATATCGTGGCTTCCATGTGAACATCATAAGGATTAATAGGGATTAAAGGAACGTATATCTTCTTGTCATGTTCGTCGTAAATGGGTTTGCTTACATTCTTTGTTGGGATGACAGTCACCAAATTAATGGTGATAACCTCATCCGGAGGTATGGGGTTACTTTTCACTTCAGTGATATGTTTGCAGTCCTCACGTGTCTTACGCCAAGGCCAGCAAGAACACCCCCAAGTTTCTCCATCATCAGCTATTGAAACCTTATAAAATTTGTCAGGATCGGTAAAACTGGAAACATTCCATTTTTTTACCCATTTTGGCACTTATTCGACCCCAAATAACAAATATCCAATTCTTTCTTAAAACAAAAATCTCGACTAGTCTTATAGTATGAATCATCCATATTAGCACCTTAATTTTGAAGTAACCGAGAATCCTACTCATCATCATATTTGGTTTAATGCCTGATCTAAATCTGTTATAAGATCCTTTATATCCTCTATTCCTATAGATAAACGTAGAAGTTGTTCCGTAATACCAGTTTGAATTTTAAGGTCATATTCTAAGTCGTAATGGGTCATTATGTATGGAAACTCAATCAATGTTTGAATATCGCCTAGATCCATTGCGAGTTTAATGAGTTGAAGTTTATTATTTAGGAAGCTTGTGATGTGATCTTGACTCTTTAGTTCAAATGCTAGCATACCCCCGAATGGTGTCATTTGTTTTTTTGCAATCTCAAATTGCGGGTGGCTAGGTAACCCTGGATAATATACACGAGTAACCTTTTGATGCCCTTCAAGAAATTTAGCGATTGTTAAAGCATTTTCCGACTGCTTTTTAACTCTTAAACCAATTGTTTTAAGCCCTCTAAGGATTAGATAAGAGTTAAATGAAGAAGGGGTTTGTCCAAGCGTTTCACAGAATTGACGACGAAATTCAGAGAGAATTTCGGTATCATTGCACGCGATTACTCCTCCAAGAGCATCACCATGTCCATTAAGATATTTAGAACTAGAATGAATTTCAAAATCCACTCCCAATTCTAAAGGTTGTTGACATATAGGAGAGGCAAATGTATTATCAAATGTAACATTGGATTCAGCATTATATTCATGAACAAGATCACAAATAGCTTTGATATCGTAGCAACGCATGGTCGGATTAGCTGGGGATTCGAAATGAACTACGGAATATGTATTGTCTTGTAGTTGTTCCTCAAGGGTATTAAGATCTCGAAAGTCCAAGTAATCATAAGGGATTCCTAATTTCGGTAAAATTTCTGATGTAAATTGATTTGTACTTCTATAAACAGAATCAGAAGCTAGAATTTTTGTACCAGCCTGGTAGTTCGCCAAAATTGCAAATGTAATTGCAGCCATGCCAGAAGAAGTAGTTAATGTACCCTTACACCCGATGATGGATGCTAATTTAAGTTCAAGAGCATTAGTTGTAGGATTGGCTGTTCTTGTGTAAAAATACGTAGTCTCTTCAGGGTTTATTCCATAAGCATTAGCTGCATCTTCAAAAAATTCTTCCATACTTGAGTAGGAGAAAGTGTTGCTTGCATATATCGGAGTTTTTAACGCCCTTGTAACTGGGTCGGATTTTTCTCCCCCATGAATACCACGTGTGTTTATTCCTCTCTGCATTCTTAAAACCTTTATTTTTGCTTGTTTTTTTCTTTTACAGTCATTTGAAATGAAAATGTACAGCAATATTCAAATGGAATATTTCACGTTTTTAATAATATCTTTCAAGATTTAAAAGAGCAAGCGGGAGTAACTGCAGAATTATTGAGTTTTTAGATGGGATAGAGGATGTTGAAAGCATTATTATAAATTCTGAAAAGGTTAGATTAATTAAAGGTCATTATTTCATTGGAGATTATTTCCAGAAGAATGATGATTTCAATACAATTTTTTCTTGACTCGGTGACCGAAAGCATAAAGTAAGACAGAAAACGGGGTACGTTTTCCTTCTATCGTTATTTCTCCTTTTTGGAGAGCTTGTCGGAATTCTTCTGCTGTGGAACCATTAAAAGAAATCCATGCATTGCCTATTTCAGGAGCGAAATGCGCGTCAGATCCAGCAGTTTGTTTTAAAGAATGCTTTTTAGCAAACTGAGCTGCCTTTTTGTTCGCTTTAGACAGAAAACAACGAGAATTATAAACCTCAATTGCATCTATAAAAGGTAAATCTTGTTCTATAATTTTAAATCTCTTTCCACGGAATGTATCATATGGATGGGGGACAATTACAATACCTCCCTGTTCTCTGATCTCCTCTGTAACATCAGGAAAATTTTTTGTTGAAAGTTCCTCCTCAACCCATGCTCCAATGATTTCACCTCGATTTGTTGAAATTTCAATGCCTGGGATGAATATGAAGTCTTCATTTGACAAAAGAACCTCTTTAAAAGCTGAAGCTCCCTTAGTAGTATCGTGATCGCAAATCATGACTCCTTTAATTCCCCGTTTTTTACATAACTTTAGAATTCTCTCTGGTTCAAGGTTAGAACATTTTGAATATTTGGTGTGACAGTGAAAATCCACGCGTGTCATAATGATTCACTAATCAATTTTACTATTAGTTAGTGTGTTAAATTTCGACGTAATTTGTATTGAGTTGAAGATTGAATTAATTTTAACGTGATGATGATCTCAAAGCGTTGAATATATAAATTCCTAAAAATGTGCGAGTAAAGCCAATTTGCTTTGCTAAAGAGTGGATATTGATTGAATGAAAGTGTTCATAAACAATCCTTTGATGCCAAACAGAAATGGTCTTTTGGATTAGGAAGCTTTGCTCAATGGTTCATCAATAGTGCGTTCAATACTTGGGTTTTGACTTTCTATTTTGCAGCTGTTCACCTTCCAATCCAATATATCATGACTGCATATTTATTATGGACTATCTGGAATGCTATTAATGATCCTTTGATAGGATATTTGTCAGATAGGACTAACACACGATTTGGTAGAAGAAAACCATATATCTTGATTGGCTTAATCCCGATTTTAATAATCGAGATTATTTTATGGATTCCTCCCATCCCAGCCGGAGGTGATTATTTTCTTACTTTTTTATATCTATTAATAATGTTATTTTGTTATGATACTTTTTATACAATGGTAAGTCTCCCATATGATTCATTATTCCCAGAATTGTACACTTCTATTGAAGAAAGGGCAGAAGTAAACACTATAAAGCAGATCTTGGCTACAACCGGTTTAATTGCCGCTTTTTTAATTCCAGGGATTTTCATTGGAGACCAAAACCAGATGGGTGGATATTTTGTGAATGGAATAGTAACTACTATTATTATTCTAATCACTCTCATAACATCTTTGAAGTGGGGAGTTGTAGAGCGAGCAGAATTTCAATTAGACTCTCAACACACTTTTAATTTCTTTCAAGGATTGAAATATACCTTTAAAAACAAAGGATTTGTGCTATATACTTTAATTTTTTTCTTGTATGAGTATATCCTTCTTGTTCTAGGTACTACTGTACCGTTATATGCAAGAGAGGTCTTAGAAATAACTGATACACTTCTAACGTCAATTTTACTTGGTATGATGTTTATAGTAGGCATCATAACGGTATTTGTTTGGAAGAAACTTGATGTAAAATATGGTAGTCGAAAAACGTATGTTTACGCAATTATTGTATACTTTATTGCCAGTATTCCTCTCTTAATTGTCGATTCCTTTGAATTTGCTCTTGTAACAGTGATGCTAATGGGATTTGGTTTTGGTGGTATGTTATATTTTGTTTATTTGATTATTGCAGATGTTATTGACGAAGATGAATTAAAAACTGGAGTTAGACGAGAAGGTACATTTTTTGGAATCACAAATTTCTTTATGCGCTTAGCAATGATTCTTTCTATTGTGACAGTATCGTTGGTCTTTCTATCAACAGGGTGGGAAGAATATGTGCCAAATCCAGATGTGGATGTGATCCTAGGCCTTAAACTCTTGGTCTTTTTGTTTCCTGCTATAGCTCTTGCAATTACCCTTGTTTGTCTTTATTTTTACCCATTTACAAAAGATCATGTAAAGCAGATCAAGGAAGAAATGAATGAATTACATGAAACCAAGAAAGAGCGAGTAACATCAATGTAGGTTTTAAGAACCAACATACTTCTTATGGATATTTTTTACAATATCATCTAACTTCTTGCTTTTGTCTGCATCTAATTCAGGTACTTGATGTGATTGTAAGATTTCGTGTGCCATCTCATTAGCGCGCAATACAATATCTTGTTTTTCTGATTTTTCAAACACATCGAAATCAGTACGATCAAATAATTTGGGTAAGAAAAATTCTGAACGGAAATGTTTCAGAGTATGTGGATGACTAAGATAATCACCACCAGGACCAACTTCGTGGATAACATCAATAGCTAATGCTTCATCAGAGATTTCAATACCCTTTAGTACTCGACTTATTGCGTTCAAATTCTCGTTATGAAATATCATTGTCGCATATGAATTAGCTTGTATCCCAGGGCCAAGTCCTCCCAACGCGTTTACTATGAGATTGATTCCAGCCATTGATGCAAGTAAAACATTCATTGCAGATTCTTGTCCTGCTTGGGCATCTAATACTTTCGAGTCTGTGCAACCAGCAGTACCCCTGGATGGTAGATTATAATGTCCTGCCATTTGTGCGGTTAAAACATTCATGAGTCCTGCTTCTGGAGCTCCTAGTGAAATCTGTGCGGTTCTAGGATCTAGAATTGAAGAAGCTGTTCCATAGACAATGGGTGGAGGTGGTGCGACCCCATAAGATTCATTTGCTAATACACACATTGTTAGTCCAGAAAGCACTTCTGCATTATGTTGGACGAGAGCTCCACCAAGAGTTGTGGGTCCAGTAGCATGAGCCATTACTTCTGGACAAAAAAGAACTGGTAAACCAAACATAGCAAACCCAAGTGCATAATCCGTCATTGTTTCATTGTGCGTTAAAGGAGAGACGGTGTTTACCCAAGCCCATGAGCACGGCCTTTTTTGCATATCATTAAGATCCTCTCGAAAAAGGTTAAAGAAATCAAAACCGTCTTCAGGGGTTGCTCCACTTGGGGGAATAAATATGGGTTTATCTGTATTTTTCACCTCATAAACAAAGCGATAAGCTGAAGCTGTTATAAGATCCATTCGTTGTTCAATCTCTTCAACGGTACCAGATAGTCCAGAGCCTCCTAGATGCATCATTTCAAGAGCATCTCCAAGTCGTGACATCTCTGCAATATCTGAAAATGTTGATCTACGGCGATTTCCTTCAAAATCAATTACATGGGTTGGTGAATGACAAACAGTATAATTAACTCGTCCTTGTTCTAGTCTGATGTGTTTTTTTGATTCTGGGTGGACATTATGCCAAGTGAAGGAATCTGGACATTTGCTTAACGCGTCCTCAACAAGTTCTGAATGTATAAATGCTTTCTTAGACTTTACTTTGCATTTTGAATCTATTAGAATGTCTAATGCTTGTTGAGATAGAACACGTACTCCAGTGTTTTCTAAGACTTGTAATGTAACCTCGTGTATTTTTGCAATCTGATTTTTTGATAGAATGGTTAAGAGGGGAAGATTGTTTTGAATACCTAGAAGCATAATACCACCTAATTGGAGTTAAAATTGAATCTTCATTAATGATATAATTTTTTCTGCAAAGTAAAAGTTTTTTAGCTCAATATAAATGAGATGATTATAAAAAAACCAGAACATATTAAAGGTGTAAAAAATTGCCCAAAAATTTGTACTTAAGATCTTTCTTTATTTTAACGTTCCTATGGGGGATAGTGTTCGTACTTGGAATGGTCTTGGCCTTTTTACTTTCTATGAGTGGAATATTCGCTGGTTATGAAGAATTCATTATTTTTCTTCCAGTAATTTTTGCATTCATTATTTTAGGATTTCAATTCTTAATTTCCCCTTGGATAATGGATATCACCATTGCCTGGGTATACAAAGCTACTAAATATCAGGTTGACGAATTACCTACACATATCCGGGATTTTTTGTATCAGCAAATGGAACTTCATAACTTTTCACTGAAGTGGGTTGCTATCATACACGACAACAACCCTAATGCGTTCACCTATGGTCATACCAAGAAACGGGCACGAATGGCTATTACTGAAGGAATTTTAAATTATTTAACCGAAGATGAGCAACTCGCTGTCGTCGCTCATGAAGCTGGCCATATTATTCATCGCGATTTTATCTGGATGACTGTTGCAGCTGCGATTCCACTGATTTGCTACTCGTTTTATCAAGGTCTCTGGATGTTCGCACGTGTTTCATCTCGTTCTAGGAGTGATGATTCAGCAAAAGTTGGAGCAGCGGCAATGGTCGTAGCCATTGGAGCATTTATAGCATACTATATTTCTCACTTTTTTGTTCTTTTACTTTCACGCGTCCGAGAATATTATGCTGATAGTTTCTCTGCAGAAGCAACAGGCGATCCAGGCGCACTGTCTCGTGCTTTGGTGAAAATTGCTTATGGTATGGTAAAAGAAGAAGCAGCAACTTCTGAAAGGATGCGTGATGAAAATTTGTCACCAACAGCTCGAAAGCAGGCTTCCAAACAAAATGCATTTATGACTGGAATGCGTTCCCTAGGAATTTTTGACGTTTCAGGGGCGAAAAACTTAGCTATGTCCACTTATGGACGTGGTATGGAATTAAATGAAGAAACTGTTGCCATAGCGGCTCAGTGGGATCTTTCAAACCCGTGGGGAAGTTTTTTGGAATTTTTCTCAACGCATCCCCTTCCAGCTAAAAGGATCTTGGCTCTCAATAAGATGCAGGAAGAACGAGGGTTACAAGCGGAATTTCCTGGTGTTGGTAAGGTGAAAATGCCAGAGAGCTTATGGGATGAGTTTCTTATTGATATCTTTTTAGTGTACATTACTCCAGTACTTTTCTTTATCTTGCCACTCCTTGGTGGAGGTATATTCTATTCCTATGGATATAATCTCTTAATTGGTGTCGGCCTTGGTCTTCTCGTATTTGCTTTACTGTGGAAATGGAGACGTCATGAAAAATACCCCAAAATTAATATACAGGATCCTACAGTGACTGTTGTTCATTGTTTGACTGATCATACAAAAAACTCCTATTATGAAGCTTCACCCCTTCGAGGAAAGAAAGCCGTCTTTGAGGGCCAGGTCATAGGTCGTGGAACACCTGGCTATTGGTTGAGCGAAGATCTCGTTATCAAGGATAAAACAGGTATTATTACCTTGGATTACAGTCCAGCAATTCCATTCATTGGAGGATTGATGTCATTCTTTTTTGCCTTGTTTCGTGTTGAAGGACTACAGGGTAGAATGGTAAAAGTGTATGGATGGTACCACAGGACTCCAACACCACTCCTTTCTGTCTGGAAAATCCTTACTGAAGACGGTAAAGAGTTCAAAAATCGTTGGTCAGGGCTTAATTGGCTTTTCATGTGGATTGTTATCATTATAGGGCTTTTATGCCTAGTTACTGGTCTTACAATGCCTATTCTATAGCTCTTCCCTTTTTTCCTTCCTTTTTTTCGCCAACTTATCTAGGTTGAAAGCAATCCCATCTCCTTCCGATACTGTTTCTGATCACGGATTCTATCTAGATCCAATGTTACTGATACTACTCCTTGACTACCATTTGGTATTGTTGATAAAATACCATGACCTACTGCTTCCTTATTTGTAAAGCGTAGGGAGGGATCAGCAATACATGAAGCTCCTGCACACCAGTAAGGTTCTCGAATGGGTTGCATCGCTGTATCACTGACAATAACGGCAGCAGCGGCTTCTTTTGCGCGGATGACTGCTAAATTATACCACATAAAACGTCCGTAATTAGTGTATGAGGAATCAGGAAGGGTAGTTAGGATTGGGCAAAAGACGAGGTCAATATTCTTAGTAGTTAATGAAGAATAGTCTTTAGTGTTCCAAAGGTCACTGCAAATCTGGACAGTTACTTTCCAGTCATTAATCTGCCAGATAAGAACATTATCTCCAGCAATTATTTCTTGAAGTCGTTCATATCCAAAAGGATGTCGTTTATCATAACAACCAATCAAATGTCCTGAAGGATTAAAAACATGTGATCTATTTGCAAAATTCTCATCCTTCACTAAGTGACTTCCGCCAATTACCCAAACTGAATAAGAAAGCGCTATCTCTTTTAAGAAATCTAAGGACTTTTCATGTAAAACTTCTGAATAGGCCCCTTTTCTTATTCCATTCCAGTATTCAGGAAAACAAAGGATTTTAGATGTTTGAATTTCAGTTGAAAATTCATCGAATAGGTGTCTATACTGTTTTATATTGTGATTAAATTCATCAAGCTTTAAGCTCGGTTGAAGAGCGGTAATCTTTAGTAGATTCTGTGTAGTCACGGTACCAACATCCTTGAATCGATGAGATATTCTGCTATCGGTAAACGTTACCCTGTTTCTTACTCGTTATTAATTAGAGAATTAAGATAGTTTTGTGATAGTCGTTGTACTAATTGAGCGATATCAATAGCTAAAATGGATGAATGTTGTTCTCGAAGGAACTGGTCGATATTTAGGAGACAAGAGGGGCAGGCATTAAGACACAATTCCGTCCCTCTTTCTTCCATTTGTTGAATTAGTTTTAGAGCGATATCTTGCGCAATAGCAGGATAATTTGCTTTGACTAATCCCCCGCCTCCACAACAAAGAGCGTTTTCCCTAGTGTCAGGTAATTCTAGATTTTCTACACCTGGAAGGACGTTGATAAGTTCACGAGCGGTGTCATACTCCCCGCAATGACGGCCAAGCTCACAGGGATCTTTATAAGTAACTTTGATTGGGGTAGAACTTAATAACTTCAATTTTTCCTCTTTAATCAATTTTAATATGTATTCCATATGAGTTATTACTTTAAATGACAATTCTTTTCCTAATAATTTAGGATATTCTTTAGTAAATACACGGTAGCATCCAGCACATGATACAAATAGTGTTTTAATGCCTAATTTCTCGATTACTTTTACATTGTGTTTGGCGAGATCTTTTGCTTTCTCAAGATTCCCTCCCAACAAAAAAGGGTTACCACAACAGTATTCATTAGGGGAAAAAATGGAAATCTTTTCATTGGCGTTACTTACAAGTTTTAAAATGGCTACAGGTGATCCAGCAGCTCGTCCAGAATATGAAGCTACGCATCCAATGAAATACCCTACTTCAGCAGGTTTATTCACCCAATCTTCGTAAATATCCTCTACGTCAAAATTCCAGAGATTACGGTCTTCTTGATCTAACCCCATATAATTATGGGTTTTATCTAGATTTTGGAACATTTTTTCAGTACTTTCAGGTAATCTATCTTGCACCAATCCTTTCAATTCGGTGTAAACTTCTGTTAACGGAATATCTACAATGCATTCTTGGTCACATGCTCCACAGAATGTACATTGAAATAATCCTTCAGTTAAAGCATCTAATCCCTCGTCTTTACTAATTAAGCCTTGTGCGAGGTTTCTTGCTGTTATCATCTTCCCTCTTCCAGTCACAATTTCATGACGGACGGAAAGGAACGTGGGACATGCAGCGTTGTTATTGACACAATAAGCACAATAAGCGCAAATGAAAAACTCTTCATAATATGAGAGCTTCTTTAAGTTCACTGATGCTCAATTCCTAGCATGTACGTTTTATATAACCTTATTCTTGTTATGATAATCAAACACGAAATTATTAACTAGTGATTCAAGAAAGTATAAGTCACAAGTTTGTAAAGAATTTTTATCTTCTAATTGTATTTTGATATATTCCCTTGAAGGTAGAGGAAAGTCTTAGTAGCTCAATGGTTTAAAATTAAAAGGGGACATATCCATAACTCATTAGGTATTCTTGTTCTTCAGGTGATAGTTCCTCTCCATCATCACGTTTTTTCAATAATATTTGGATTTTTTCTTCAATCACTCCATATTTCTGTTTGTGTGTCTCTTCTGCGATCAGTTTTTTGATATTGCTAATTTTTCCTTTTAGAGAATCTAATTCTTCTTGTTTAGCTTGGACTAACACCTTCATTTCATCAATTTTTTGTAAGTGTGCTACAAATTCACTGTGGGCCTTGTCCTCTTCCTCTTTTAGAGGTTTTATGCGACTATACATTTGTTGAACTCTATCTTTTATGTCTCTTCGATCAGCTTCTTCCTGGGAAATCTTTTTATCGATTTCAGTAATTTCTTGTTCAATTTTTTCTTTTGTTTCCGGTATATTTCCTAAATAGTCAGCAACCAAAGCCTCATCCCTTTTTTTTAATAGCACAATTCTATCCTCGATTCGCTGAATTTCTTCAACTAAGACTTCTTCATCTTCCCGAGTAAAAGTAGTTGTTTGCTGCATGAATTCTAATTCATACAAGTGAAATTTTAACTCAACCAAAGAAATAGCATCCAATTGTGATGGAGTTAAGATTTTAAAAACAGGTCCATCCTTTCGTTTGGCTTGTCTTTGTAAAAATGCTCTCCTTTTCTTTAATGTTTCAAGTAATTGTTTTTGAGAGTCTTGTGATTCGACTTCTGGGGCCACTTTTGATAGAAGTGCTTGCCGCTCAGCCTTATATTTATCTCGTTGTTTTCTAAAGCGCGTGGTCAGTTTTTGTTCATTTTCTAGTTCTTTCCGAAATTTTTTAATTTCATCAATCAAGATTCTTTGTTGATCATAATGAAGTTTTAATTTCTCTTTCGAGGTGGCCAATTATATCAATCCAAATTGGGTTTTTTAATGAAATTTTTTCTAAAACGTAAAGAACAGTGGAACTGGGTTTCATAATAAATATTACAGCATATTAAATAACTAAATATTTCATATTACAGGGAATTAGACAATAATTAAGAGGTTATCCTTTGACTCCAAAGAATTTTTGATTCCGAAGATTTTTTGAAAATAGTGCTAAGATTCTCTGAGATTAAAGAGGAGATAAGTATGGACTTTTTTGAGGTCGTCATCAGAAACAAACGATTCAGAGAGTTTCAACCTGACCAGTTATTGACTTCTGGTCAGATTAACCAGCTGTTGGCTTGTGCTCAATTAGCACCATCTCTATCTGACATACAGAACTTTACATACATCATTGTCAGTGATCCAACCTTGAAGACACAAGTAGCAGAAAAAACTAAAGGATTTGACTGGATAAAGAATGCTTCTGTAATTTTTGCTGTCGTTGTTGTTACTGAAGAAGAGTCGGATGATGTTAATATCATTGATGCAATTGTCTCTAGTTCACAATTAATGATGGCTGCAACAGCGACTAATCTTGGAACCAATTTTATAGTGGATTTTGATCAAGAATCCGTTGGTGAACTGCTAGCGGTTACCGACCCAAGATTATCTGTGATAGGTCTTATTCCCGTTGGAACTAATTTAGATAAGGGTTCACAAGGATACAAAAGAACTTTAGCGGAATTAAGCAATCACAATCAGCTAGGAGAGCCCTTTCAATTTGATTAAATGCCTGACTTTGGTTCCAAAATAATCTAAGCGGTGCGTTGGAGCGAATCGAGTGTCTATAATTAAGAAGAGGACCTATTATGGTTCCAACTAAGAAGAAATCTTCGAATAACAGGACTGGTGCGTTTATAATAGTAAAATTGGATTCCAATGAATTTTCAGTCGCAGTTGAACAGATAGAAGGGATTATGGATTTTCACAGAGATTTTCAGAGGGAAATCAATTCAGAATTCGGTTT
>JAEOTY010000300.1 GCA_016839625.1 Candidatus Hodarchaeota archaeon | reverse complement strand
AGCAACATTCAGAATTAGTATTTGAAGTAAGAATGAATGTCAGTAAGTTACTGGATCGAAAGGTTCATTTTGAAGAAGATCTTTCAACCCCGATACTTCTCAATCTGAATAGTTTGATCTCGCCTAGAGTTCATGAGGGTGCCAACTCTAGGTTTATCCTTCTTTCTGACAGTTTTCATTCTTTCTTCACTAAAAAATGGAAATAGGGTGATTCAAAATGCCTAGTATTAGCTATCCAATAGCAATAACAACCAACCCCTGTAAAGGAAAAAAACATTGTCAAATGAACTGTATGTACTTACTGAAAGCGAAAAATATTAGCTTCTGTCTGAAATATAAAGAAGTTATTAGTAAGTGCCCACTATTATGTCCTTTTTTCGTGGAAGGAAAACCAGGACACTATCAGGATGCTATAGAAAAACAGTTCGATATTGACTGTCTTTATTGTACCCGTAAGAAGGTTCCACAACAAAAGCACAACAATGAACCAACGTTTTATTGCTCTCTCTATGAGAATTCCCGACCCTTTTGCGGTAGGTGCCTTTTGGTATTGTATCCAAATGATCCTATACAAATTGATGAAAGAAACTCTCCAAAAGAGCAAAATAGAAGATGAATGAAAGGTTGAGATACTGTCTTATGCTTCGTGAGAGGATCGAAATTTGTCCTAAAAAGTGTCCATACTTTGGTAAGAGTGAATCAGGGAAAGATTGCAAACATAAAACGAGTGGAGGGTTCGAAGGTCCTCCTTTTCCTTATGTTTTTTATTCTCCGTATCCTAAAGGCCCACCTATAGCAAGTGGAACAGGAATTCCCAAGATAATCATATGTCCCTTTTGTCAAGAGAAGTATAAACTCAGTGAGAAATCCTGTTCTTCGTGTGGATATAAGTTCTTCCGCTAGAGGTGTTTCGGTCTTGTGTCTGGTTTTTAATTTTGTTTTGAATAGATTTCATTCATTCCAACCCAATTTTGTTCATTGCGTTGATGAATAGTTTATTAATGAACAACGAACTGATACATTCTAGTAACAATAAAATTGAGGAGCTGAAAGATTTATCAGCTCTCGCGTGTGTAAAACACCTTCCAAAATCCTGTTTAAGCTGATAATTAAGGTAGATAGGTTCACACTAATGAATAAGTATATTGGTTTCCTGTTTTTAGCACTGATTCTATTCTATCAAACAAACCAAATTTTTGGATATCCTATGGACAAACCTCCTTCTTCTCTATTTAATCTCACACTAACCGTCCACAGGATGAGACAGGAGCAAGGGGAACATGCATATCTCCTCCAAGACGCATTTTCTAAGATTGGTATTGATATTGAACTTGAATTGATTGGAATTAATCCTTGGCGCTTTTCGTTTCAATCTGGAGAAGTGGGGGGATATGATCAGGGTGGATATGACATGTTCCTTGGTTCATTGAGTCCCAAGTCCCCTGAAGAACACCCTGGAGACGCGTTACATTCTCATTATCACTCTGTTTCTATCCCGCCAACGGGTGGTAATATGATGTATTGGTCTCCTAATAAGTCTAACCATCATTTAGCTTATCGAGCAGCAGAGAAAGATGCATTAATTACTCAAATCAATACAGAATTTAATTTAACCAAAGCTAAGGATCTTCTATATGACTGGCAACAGCTTTGGTATGATGTTATGCCTGAAATTGTGATATTAAACGACCTAGAAGTTCATGCATTGTCCTCGGGTCTTTATGGATATGATCCTGTTTTTAGCCCCTTCAATTCTATCGAGACATTGTTTACAGCTGACAATTATTCTGGTAATCCCCAGAGGATTGTAATTGAGTCTATTATCGGTGATCCTAGCCCTAAGCGGGGATCAGGAAGACTGTATTATAGTGATTGGGAACATCAGATTTACATTACGCCCCCATTTGACGGTCTTTTTGGACTTCTTCCCTCCAATCAGCTGATTCTTCCATCCAGTGTTGATCGTGATCAGTGGATGCAGAAGCGTTTCCCCAGATTTTTCAATACCACCAATTTTCTTTGCTATTATCCGCGGGTTGCAAAATCATTCGGTGTTTTTCACAACGAAACCCAGAATTTTACTCTAGAGATTCGTGATGATGTTTACTGGCATGATGGTCATCGTTTGGACGCTTGGGATATTTCTTTCAGCTTTCAGGCTTATTTAACAATGCTCACGTATTCTCGTATTTATGAGCATTTATCTTATCCTGATTTAGTCACTTGTTTCGGATATGATGATCAAATCAATCATCATGGCAATTATTCGTTTCTACCTACAGACCGAAATAACGACGGTTTCTATGAAACGATCAACTTTGTCCTAAATAAAACCGATGCTCCTCTCTTTTATGCGACTTTACTGCAATCATTGCTCCCAGAACATATTTTAGGTGATCCAGTTAATCATGGTTATGATGAGAATGGCATTTTCGATCCTGAAACACAGTGGCTAGTTCCTCCTAGTGAATGGGTGACTCATTCCTTTTTCACCTGTAATCCAGCCGATGAAGGAGGATTAAAGGGGCCTATCGGGAGTGGATCGGTAGTTTTCTATGATTTTGATAAGGAAAATAGTACCATCCACTTAAAAAAATTTAACAGCCTTCAATGGAGCCATGATCAAAGCGATTGGATAGCAGATGCTCCCATTCAACATTATTTTATCAAAGATGGGTGTCTGGATCACATGCCGGATGAAATAATTCTTACATACCACGAAGGTTGGATTGGTGATCGGATTGATCATTTAAAATCGGGAAAAATTAATATTTTCGGATCGATTATTAAGTCGTGGAAAGATTGGGGGGAAGATTGGACTCCTGAATTATCAGCTGACCCAGCAATCAAATATGTCTTATCACCCCTTCCTTCTATTCAAAGATTGTACATGAATCCTAAATTTCTTCAAAACGGTAGTTATCCCTTAAATAAGAAAGGTGTCCGACATGCGTTGAGTCATATCATTCCTCGTCAAAAGATTGCTACTGACATATTCTATGAATTAGCTTTACCCGCTTACACTCCTTTGTATATCAATTCATGGGAAGCTCTTCCCACTGATCAATTGATCTCTTATAAAAGGCAACTGAATGCCAATGATGGATCTTTCCCGCTGATTAATTGTACTACCGCCTTTGATGATTATTCACTTGATCTAGCATTGGCTTGGCTGGAGAGTGAAGGATACAATGTAAATCCTTGGCGGAATAGCACGACCACTCAGCCTAACGTTCTCTTTGATATTCCTTTCTTCTCTCGTGATTTCTTTTTCGTTCAAATACTTCTCCTAAGCAGTGGAATTGGGATCTTGGGGTTGAGAATCCTTAAGAAAAGAAAATCTCACCCAAAGCAAGAACTAATCCAGTAAGAATCCTTATTCTAAAGGCTAACCGTGTGGAAAACGAGTATTTTCTAAAATACTATCGTCAGGTGGCTTGAGGAGTGTAAATCTTCAAATAGGGATGTTTCAGTCTGATGTCTTTTGATATATTTATTTCTTACATGGCATTCAATACTTTTAACTCTTTAGAACCTGTAAAGATCGTAATATATTTGGATGTTCGTCTAAACGTGGATGGAAAAATTCTTGAGAGCCTAATAATTCAGGTTTGAATTTATATTCTTCAAAAAATTGTCTTAGACAGTCTTTTTCATTATGAGTTAGATTATTTTGGAGTTGAATTAGGAATCCAGATGCTTTTATTATTATTTCTTGAAAGTTTTCTCTCGAAAGAGTTCCTCCTCGTACAACCTGTCTTAATCTATCATCTAATTGTAATCGTTTAAGTTGGTTCTTGATGTTTATATTTGCAAAGTTTTCTTTTGCTTGCATCATATTATCTAACACAAGAGTTTTTCTGACTAATTCTGAATTACAATCTTGTAGAGCAATTCTTGACACATCGAATAAATCACGACTTGTTTTTCGTGCTAAAAGAACAGAACATTTATTACCAAAGAGTTCCTCTTTTTTTGGTATCAGAATCTCACAGGTCTCATTAGTTCTTGGATGAGAGAACGTACGAATCTCATCGCTTGGTAAAACAGGGAATCTTCTAGTGTATGCTATTTCAATTTTAAAGGATTTATTAGTAGGATATTTAACTTCAAAGCGCGTGAGAGGGTAGCTTGCGTTAATTTTGATATCGTCCCTATTATACTTAAGATCATAAAGGATCTGTTTAATATACTTATCAACGTTAGATCGATCCTCCTTCCAGTCTGTCTGAGAAGGAACCTCTCGAAAGTTAAAATCCAAGTCAACAGATAATCTTTCGATTCTTTGAAAAATGATGAAATTTAGAGCAGTTCCTCCAGAGAAGGACATTCGATTTCGTAAAAAAGGCACATGACCTACACGTTGTAATACATCAGCTATCCTGTATACCTTGTCAAGTACTTCTTGGTTAAATCCCTCTGTCTCTAAAGTCATGCTTAAATTCCCCTAAGGTTTTCCTTAAAATTTGATGGTACAAAAAGACGCCACCTTGAAACATAGATATTCTTTGATCCTCGTTTATTCCTATCAAGATAGATTTTACTTGACGAAATCATGAGTTCCAATTTTTTCAAAAGATCTTGTGGTAATTCCTCATAGTAAATCGAGTGATCTCGAAATAAATCTAAGAGATAACCTGTTTTTCTTATGAGAAGCTGACTTGACGAAAAGTCAACTATCAATTCCAGCAATTTCTTGAAATCGATTCCATTTAATGACTCAAGACTTTTGAGAGACTCTTCCCAACCACCAGCGTATTTGGGTTGGTTTAGACAATCTAAAAATGTACGTTCTCTTGATGTCACTCTTATGCTCACATTATTCGAGACTGTCAGTTTATTAATATGTAAATCACGCTTACGAAGAAACACTGGCCGATATTTAATACCACAAACCTTGAATGGAGCAAACTTTGTCTTGACACCTAAATATACTTCATCAAACGTATTATACGCACAACCATAAAATTCTAATGCAGAATGATAGGCTAAAATGCTTTTACCATTACGAAACTTAGCTGCTACTAGAAATTTGTTAAAATTAGGAATTTGATCATCTGAGAATCCTAGTGGGATTCCTAAGAATAAAGCTCGTCGAAATCGCAGGAGTTTTTTTTGTTTTACCAAGGGTTCAATATAAATATCTTGAATGTCTTTCTTTGATAATTTTGGTTTTGTTTGACGTACGATATTCACCAGTTCATCATATGTAACAACTTGGCGCCTTAATACTTCCCCATGTATTCGTTCTCGTTCAGTAGGCATTATATCTCAACCTTATTCTTAGATTAAGTTTGACTTTTTTTACGTTAACCTATGAAATTGGTAGGTTTTCGTGAAATAAATGTGACTTATAAGTATAAATATTTTTACGTTAACCTATGAAATTGGTAGGTTTTCGTGAAATAAATGTAACTCATGATTGCTATAACATAAAATTGACGTGTTGGATTTGTAAGAGGAAGACGTTCTCAGTACGCGAGGAACGGGATGTGGACCTATCGTCAGGTGGCTTGAGGAGCGTCATTCTTCGCGTGTGAGTGTTTCGGTCTGATGTCTGTTCATTAATTTTTGGAATCGATTGCCCTGTAGCCCTAAATTAGGGCCAAGAGTTGTATTTTTTTTGTTCACTATCCTCATTTGCTTATATATCATTAACATTAAAGTTTGTTAATAATCTTTGTTTCAATCAGATTTTTCATATCTCCTTATTGCGGCGGCTCCCCGGGCTGTTAGAGAGTAATAAGCTCTTTTTCCACTTCCTACTCTGGTAACCCAGTCTTTAATCATCATTCCTTTGAGAACACGAGTTATAGATGGTGTTTTTTTATCTAGTCGATCAGCAGTGTCAGTTGGAGTAGTTCTTCCTTTGCTTAGTACGGTTAATACTTGGTATTCTAGTTGAGATGGGATTTTAATTTCTGTTTCTTCTTTGAAAACATGCTCGGGCTTAACCGTTTCTGATTTTAATTCGATAGCTCTTTGAATAGCTTCATATGTTCTTTCTAACATAAGATAGGTGTTTGGAGCAGACACATCAAGGATGGTCTTAATTGTTTCGGGAGGAAATACTTCCTGAGTTGTTTGGTCTACAATTTTTTCGTTCTTCTGTATTTGGGAGATACCCAGAAAGGCTCTTGAATGGATAATCTTTTCGGCATCCTTTTGTGTGGAGACTCCAGGATACATTTCTACAGTAGATAGTCTACGTACTGAAGATGCCACCGTTTCTTTGATTGATTCTCCAAACGTGTATGTTAGAGACAGGATTCCTCGTTTGCCTTGAAACCATGATTGATTTCCGTCAAAAAAATCAGAAAGCAACGTATCTGAGCTTATTTTGTCTAATTCATCGATGACGAATATTAGAAGTGTTCCTGTTTCCTCTAGGCGATCGATGAGGATATCTGCAACGTTTCTGGAATCAACTGTTGTTGAAGTTATAATCGTTTCAATATCTGTTTGTTTTAACCTATTTACGAGCCATTCTATCCCTTTTTCAGCAAGATCTGAAGCGTACGATAGTGGGGGAAATATTAGACTAGAAGCTTCTGTGATTTTCCGTCCGATCCAGGGAGCATATTTTTGCGTCCCTTTCCAAAGTTTACTCTTCTTTCTCTTGAATTCAGCAACTTCTAAAACTCCTGTGATAACTGATCTATAAAAAGCATCCTCGAGTTCCTTAATATTTGAAGCTGCCTTAGCTCCCTTTACTGTGATTGTTATAGGCATAACTCTTGTGTCTTTTGAAGCTGATAATGCACGCCATAATACTCCTTGCATCGCAGTTGTTTTACCTACGCCTCTTACACCATATATAGAGATTCTGCGATCTTGGTTTATTATTTTGGTTGACTGTTGCGTAGCAAAGTCGCCTATGTCGTGGTACAGCAAATCAAATAACTCTACTTCGTAGGATAGCAGTTCCCTGGTCATAAACTGCAGAGATGCAGTCAAAGTGCTTATATTTGTCATGATTAACATTGTTCTAGGTTAATAATATATAAAGATTGAGTCATCCATAACAGGCATAGTACTAACTAAAAAGAATGCTAAGCGTGTAGAAATTAAGTATTTTTAGAAACTCAATAAGTTTTTTCAGGGTATCAGTATTAGGTATCAAAGTTTCTTTACTATTAATCTCTGATTATTTCAATTTTCCCTTTCTAATCTTCAGTTCGTCAAATAACGAAAGCTATTGGGTGTGAGGTGTATAATAGTGAATAAAGTGACAGCTATTTATTTAAGAGAAGAATAAAGGATGATTATATTAGACAAAGGAATAAAGAGACAGGAAGGACTGAGTATCTCTCATCCTCAAAACTAGTTAAATTCTTACTTAACACAACGCCATTAAAAGATTTTGTTGTACTTATAAAAGTCAATAAACCCATTAAATCGCTAGGAGTTATTTTGTTTCTATATTTTACTTCAATCGGTACATATTTTTCCTCCTGATTGAAAATAAAATCAATTTCTTTATCTTTTTTCGTTCGCCAAAAAAAAAGCCTATTATGAGGATCAATAAGTGGTGATTGATAATAATTGTATATCCATCTTAATAGGTGATTACAGACAATCGCCTCAATAAGGTGCGATAATGATTTTTCTTGTTTCATAAATTCAAAAGAGCCTTTTAATGGGTTTTTTATCCCCTTTATCCAAGAACGAATAGCGTGAAATATGAAAGGATCACTAAAATAGACTTTTTTATTTTTCGGATAATCTGGAGTATTTTTCTCATGTTTAAGTCTCTTAATTACCGATACAATATACGAGTACTGAAGATGATTAACATATTTGCTTATTGTATCACGTGATCTTATAGTTGTTTGTTTCTTCAATGTTTCCCATCCTATTGGAGACGTATGTGTTTCTAACAGCTGTGTTAAGATCTGGACGAGGTAATCTTCATTCATTTTTGCTTTTAGAAATTCTCCTACAATAAACTCCTTGTAGTCATTGTATACCGAAATGGGAATAAAGCCTTCCCCTAGATAAGTATCAATAGCTTTGATAACCCCTCCATTAATAGCATAATCAATAAAGAGATCATTTATTTTTTTGCCATATAGTCCTAACTCCTCTAGAGTATTATTAGACTTTCCTTTTATTAAATCATCAAAAATTTCTTTTCGAGTCTCTAACGCTTTAAAATTTGTTTCTATAATCCATGATTTTATCTTGTTGTTCCTTAATCCAATATATTCGATGAATTTCATTGGTAATAGGATTTTATTTGGCAAAGGATCGGCAGTACCTTGTCTACCAGGTAATCGCTCCGCTCCTCTTGCTAGATCCATAGTATGGGAGGCAGTTACAAGAACAAAGAAGTTTCTTAACTTATTAGTATCGACTAAGAATTTTATTACGTTTTGCCATTTGGCAACAGAAGTAATTTCATCTAGAAAAATATATGCTCTTTTTTCTGTCTGACTTCGAATCCAATCTATATATGTCATGAGTATTTCTTGTAATTCTGTTCTGTCTTTGATTAAGTCCAGAGTCCAATAAAAGATTCTTCGAGGTTCAACTTTTCTTTCTAATAATCTATATATTGAAATAAATTGCAAAGTTGTTTTACCAACTTGCCGAGGCCCTCTTAGTGTATAAATCATGTCCTCTTCTGATTTAAACTTATTAATAATACGAGGAATATATTCTATTTTCGATTTTGTCTCCTTCCAGCTTCGTATTTCTTTAATGTTCTCAATTTCAGAAGGATCAGTCCACCATGGATTTAATTCAGCTAAATCTGTTATATTCACAATTATCATCATTGTAAGTTTAGTGCAGCATTGGCAGGGTATTTATAAAGCACATGATGCAGCATTGGCAGGGTATTTATAAAGCACACGATGCAACATTGGCAGAGATATTGTATAGAATCATAAATGATGAATAAGTCTCAACATGAGATTTTTCAAGTTTCGGAGTTCGAGGGAAGAAACCGAAAGAATGAAAGGGGTGGGGTGAACTGCTTTGTATTATGCCTAATACCAAAACAAACACCCCTATGATGGGGAAAGTCACATTCAAGTTGAAAAGACTGCCCCAAGAAGAAAAAGACGAAGATCTATTTATCTCTTTGGATTT
>JAEOTY010000299.1 GCA_016839625.1 Candidatus Hodarchaeota archaeon | reverse complement strand
GATGTGTAATCCTTCTTCATTATTGAACACCTCATTTTGCGAAATCGTATTGTTATGACAGTGGAGTGAGTATAACCCATATAGCTTGTTGTCGAATATATCATTATCAGCTATGACACTATCATTAGTAAATTCTAAGTATACTCCGTATTCTCTAGTACCTGAAAAACTGTTTGCATGGATATTCAATTCAAAACAGAACCGTGTTAATAATCCTACCTCGGATGTCAATAAGTTGACGCCTGTAACTTCAACCTGAGTACAATTAATGAGGATGACCTGGCCTGCGTCCGAAGACACCGTACCACCTGTTTTATTTTGCCAAAAAATTAGTGGGTTGCCATCCACTAGATTAGCTGTGATATCAGATTGTAAACATTGTGTTAAATCATCACCAGAAATAAACACGCTATCATTTACCAGAGTATTTCCTATCATTGTTGTGTTGTAACTACGTTCAAAGAAGATACCCCATGCACCATTGTGGGAGACTTGATTTTCTGTGAGGTTATCATCGTGTGAATCAGACATCCTGATACCACTTTTGCTATTGTCATGTATATTGTTGTTAGATATGTTATTAAATTCGCTCTGCCAATCACTTTTGCTTAGCCATATTCCATCATTCTTATTGTCATAGATTTGATTACTATCAAACGTATTGTTGTTACCTTTAACACGTACACCATCACGAGAATTATTGTAAATGAAATTGCTAGTTAAATTATTGAAAACGATTCCATAGATACCAATTCCATCTTTATTATTATAGATAGAATTGTCAAAAAAAGTGTTATAATCACAATTAGAATCTGCACTACTAGAGCTATGGCTTAAAATTCCTTCTTCTCCACTGTTAAAAATTTTGTTTCCAGAAATAGTATTGTTGTATGATGCATAATGCAAACGAATACCTGTATAAACACTATCACTAATATTATTGTTTTTTATCGCTATTCTAGTAGATTGGTGCAGACGAATTCCATCATGATTTGAATAGGTTATACTATTATGAGTTATATTAGTTTCTTGACAAAATTCTAAATTGATCCCAGAACCAGTGCTGTTAATAAATTGATTATCAATAATCGAGGCATTTCTTACATTATAAAAGTACACTCCATGAAAACCACCCAAACCTAATCCTCCTCCTGTTAACACACAATTATTGATTCGGAAATAAAGATCAGTATTCTTAATTTCAATTAGGATGCTAGTAGAATTTGTTATCTGAAGATTGTCGATAATGAACGGAGCTGCTTTACTTCCATCCAACAACCCACCATTATCCCAATTTTCTAAGGAGGCATTCCCTATTAAGGCAGTATTGCCATCAATAAAGATGGGATCGTGAGAATCATATTGAACTTTTAAGTGAGGCTCACGTAAATCACTATCTAATGATCTTTCAACGATTATGTTCGCTTTGTTTATATCGTGAGTATTAAGCAAAGCATTAGAAGCAAGTAATAGCATTAAAGCTATAAAGAAGCGGTATTTTTTCATAAGTAGTCCTTTCCAGAATCAAAATAAGATTGAAGTAAGTCTGGAATTACTATTTAAAAATCTGTAGATATAACAGTATAAATCGTTACAAGTTAATAATGGCGATATAGAATCATATCTGTTATAACAATAGAGCCACACTCACTGAAATGGTAATTTCAAAGGAGAGTAAAATGGTTAACAAAAAGATTACAATATCAGATTTGAAAGAAGACGATTTATCTTTCCTCTTTGACCTTTGGCACACTCCTGAAGTAATGCGATACGCTGATGAATTTCCAAGATATAGAGGCTGGTCAAAATCTGATGATTATCAATTGGCTTGGAAAACATATCAAACAAAACGAGATAGACTTGGATATGACTACACACAGCTAATTCTGTGGCTTGATGATCTTCCAATCGGCGAATCCTTCTTCGTCATTTTACCAGAAAACTACACTTTTGGCAAATGGGCTAAACCAAATAATACAAAATCTCTTATGGGTGATATCAAGCTCTTACCTGAATATTGGGGTAGAGGTCTTGGTTCAGAGGGAATGTGTTTAGTTGTCCGCTTCTTTTTCACAAATACAGATTGTGAACTCCTTGTAGTACCTCCTCATAGACTTAACCCTGCAGCGAATCGGGTGTATAGAAAGGCAGGATTTGTACTATTTACGGGTATGCGGTCTTGGCGAAATCATAAAATCATGGAATTGACTAGGGGGAGATATCAAGAGCTCTACGAGTAATTCAACCCAGTATAATCGCCTTTAAGTCTCACAGACAAATATCATGTCTTGAGAAGTTGAGGAATCAAACGTACTCTTTTGATAATTTCCAAACACTCTTATTTTATTAAATCCATGTTTTTTTAGAAGTGAAGACATCACCATATGATTGATGCGGGGAATGTTTGCCCTACCAGTTGTAGTTTGTTCCCAATTCGCGCTTCCCTCCGATTTGAATATTGTAATTATTTCTGGATGGATAAAATTCTCTGTAGTTGTGAATCCTCGTAGAAAAACGTACTCACCATGGTTGTTAATCACAGAACGAGGTGGGGACCATCCATCACGTTCTTTCTCAGTGTTGAGTAAGTGAAATATCAGTACACCCTTTGGTTTACGTATGAATTGAGAAAATCTAGGAATAACGGTTTCAAAATTGGACTTTGAAGCTATTAAACCAACAGAATTTCCCAAGCTAATGATCGAATCAAATGAGCGTCCTTTGAGGAGTTCAGGATCTAGGAAATCTCCTACAAGCATTTCAGCATCTGGTACTCTCTTATGTGCTTCTTCAATCATTGTTTCTTCAATATCTACCCCTGTGACACGATATTCCATTTCATTATGCAATACAGCAGCATGATGCCCCGTACCACATCCTACTTCTAAAATTGTGCTAATAGGTGGTTTAATAACCTTAAGAAGATTCTTTAAAAATGGAATTTCAGTTGATAATCTTTTTTGCCAATTTATGAGTAAATCGTAATGTTTTCCACCTGCTAGCAATGATGTTTTCTCCAATTGATGGACCATCCTGCATTTATTATTACTTAGGATTGATTAAATCAAAGTAGACGCATAATATTATCTGTATTGTTGTGAAGTATAAAGGTTTCATGAAAAATGTTACTTTTAATCATTAGTTCACACTAGCCTTTTTGGGAAGACATTTAACAAAATATCAATGAATTAGTTTGGAACTGATTTTTATGGAAAAATCTTTCCTTGACATTGCTATAGAAGCTGCTAAGAAAGCAGGAGAATTGCTACTTGAACTTTTTAACACCAAAACAGAGATAACATTTAAATCTGATCGGAGTATTGTAACTAAAGCAGATCTGAAAGCTGATGCATTGATAACCAACCTTATTGAAGATGTTTTTCCTCACCACTCGATTTTATCTGAAGAAAGCGGAGAAAAATCCAAAGATTTAGAATATTTATGGGTTATAGATCCCTTGGATGGATCTACAAACTTTTCTGTTCACAATCCTTTTTTTGCAGTTTCTATTGGACTATTATACAAGTACAAACCTCTTTTAGGAGTTGTTTATTCTCCAGTTCAGGATGAACTTTTTGTTGCTACTAGAAATAGTGGAGCTAAGCTTAACAATCAAACTATTACAGTTAATAAGGATGCAGTATTTGAAACGTCGTTTTTAGCCTATTGCAATGGTAGGGATCAACATTCCCGAGAAGAAATGATAAAGATCTATGGAGAGCTTAAGAAACAGAATAATATGTTTCGTCAAGTAGGCGCAGCTTCTCTGGAACTCTGCTATGTGGCTGCTGGCCGATTCGGGTCTTTTATTATGCCTGGGATTAACCCCTGGGATGTTATGGCAGGGGCGCTCATTGTTAATGAGGCTAATGGTCTTACAACTGATTTTAAAAACAATCCTTTTAACATAAAATCTT
>JAEOTY010000298.1 GCA_016839625.1 Candidatus Hodarchaeota archaeon | reverse complement strand
GGACTGAAAATGCAATAAAGAATCTCCAGAATGCCGCAATAAATGGGAAAAATAATTCTGCGTCTGGAATGCTTATAACAGATTGGGGAGATCATGGTCATCTCCAGCCCTTGCCAATAAGTTATCTAGGCTTTCTGACTGGTGCTGGTGTAGCATGGAATACCAAAGCTGATCTGTCAGATATTTCACTTTTATTAAGTATTCATGGCTTTCAAGATAATACAGGAGTTATAGGAAAAATAGCATATGATCTAGGTAACAGTTATAATCAGATTGATATTACTATTCCCAATAATTCAATTTTATTTCTATTGCTACTTTTTTCCGACCATCCAATGGCAGATATCTTCTTAGAGGAATTAGATATCAAAGATTTGAAGACAACTCGTCACTATATTGATAAGGTCATGAAACCATTACCAAAAGTAAAAATGAAAAGAAAAGATTCAGCGTTAATTGTTAGAGAATTCCAATGGGCCGCAAACATATTAAAATTCGCATGTGACTTCGGAATAGCTCAATTAAAGGCAGGTTCTGATACTCCAATAAATAAAATCTCACAAAATGCTAAAACTCAATTAACTAATGATCTACTGATCCTAATTGACCAACACAAAAAAATTTGGTTGGAAAGAAATCGTTTGGGAGGATTAGATGACTCAACTAATCGTTTGAGAAGGGTTCTAAACATGTTAGAAGCCTGAGGATTTTTAGATTGAATCTTGATGCTTTAAAAAAGTTCGGAAGAAGATACCCGAACTTACATTCTGGAATCTAGAATAGTCCTAAGAACTTTTTTCGACTCTTTTTTGGATCAACTGTGCCTTTTTCATCTTCAATTGTGAATCGAGCTGAAGGAAAACCCCTTCTTGACTCATTAACCTCCTTTTTTCCAGCAGATATCACAGAAAAAGGAGCATCAAGATCTGATAACAATGATTCCAAGTCACTTTGAGAATAATATAATCCATCATTTTCCGTTAAGGGGGAATGTACATCACTCAGAACTACAATTACGCGAATTTTACTCCCTAATTCAGGGTCAATTGTTGCTCCCCAAATTATTTCAGCTGAATTGTCAATTTCTGCTGCAATTTTCATCACTGCCTCCTCGGCATCTTTCAAAGCCAATCCTTCTCCGCCAGAAACACAAATTAACCCTTTCTTTGCACTACTAATATCTAAATCATCTAATAATGGGTTTTTTAGTGCTTCAAAAACCGCCTCATCAACTTTCATGTGTTGATGGTCAGATTCTCCAAGGCCAATCATAGCCATCCCTCCTTCGGTCAAGATTTTTCGTACATCAGCAAAATCAAGATTGATTAATTGTGGTTTAGTAATGAGCTCTGTAATTGCCTTTACTGCACGAAGGAGCACTTCATCAGCAATTCGGAACGCTGCCATCATGGTTATATCATCAGATATCTGGAGAAGTTTTTCATTTGGAACAACTATGACAGTATCTGAAGCGTCATACAGTTTTTTCAGGCCGTTTCGGGCATTTTCATAACGTTTTACTCCTTCCATTTGAAAAGGAAGAGTACAAATCGATACTGTAAGAGCTCCTTTCTCCTTTGCTTGCTTAGCAATGACATGAGCTGCACCGGTTCCTGTTCCACCACCAAGGCCACAGGTGACAAAAACCATATTTGCTTGATTTGTCATGACTTTAATGTCCTCGAGTGATTCTCGAGCAGCTGTTTCCCCAACTTCTGGATTATTGCCAGCTCCAAAACCACGGGAAGTATCTTTACCAATTAACAATTTTTTATGAGCACGAGTAGATAATAAATGTTGAGCATCTGTGTTTACTGCAACACATTCCGCGTCGACACTGGTACTCATCAAACGGTATACAGCATTATTTCCTGCTCCACCCACTCCGATAACTTGTACTCGAGGTAACCTTTCTGTAAGGATATCTGCTATCTCATTATCTATTTTAGGAGGTTGGGGTGAATAGAGGGAGACAGGTTCATTTTTCTGCTCACCTAGGTTTTTAAACGATCCTGTTCCGTTTAGTGCATCTTTTAAAATCGATTCCATATTATGTGCCTTCCTTCTTTATCTTAATAATACATCCGACAAAAAAAATAAAGGAAATCATATCACTTTCATAACATGAGAATGAGGATATCAGAATTGAATAAGAACAAGTTCAATTCTGTTCACATGAGGTCATCAACTAGCACGTTACCGGGGCTAGTCTCCATCGTGTAGGATGTAACCCAACATCCTCTATCCTGTCAGCTTCAACAGCATTCAGGAGTGCTTTTTTCATAATGTTATAAGCACCATTCACATCGGCATTAATTATCGTGCCTTTTTGAGATTTGAATAGTCCTCTAGTAATTCTTTGACCTAGATATTGGCTATGATGTTTGATTGGCTCGTTATCCAAAAAAGAACACTTACTGGAGTGGCTTTCCTCCTGTTTAATGACCGTAATTCCCTGTTCTGCGGCTTTATATTCCAATTGTTGAATTAGCTTGTAATATGGAATGGTGACAAAATTCTGAGTATTCTTTTTACCGATCTGACAGTTTTGTTTCCAATTGGGATTGTACCCAATAACAACTGTTCCAATGTCATTCAATACACAGTACACAATAATTTTTCTACTAGTTTTGTGAAAATAATCATTTATTTTTTTATTACGCTTATTTATCAATTTTTGCATGGTTTTACCTATTTTTATCCCCTGATGGTCATAAGTTGATTGAATTCGCGCTCGCTCTTTGTTATAGTATTGATTAATGGATTTGACAACCCCACCTTTAATAACAAACGGTTTCATGCCATTATTATTGACCATAGTTATGAGGTTGCGTACCCCTAAATCAATAGCCACAGTATTATTTTTATTTAAAAATCTAGGATGAAATTCTTTCTTATAGATAATTTCTACAATATATCCTACCCCTTTTGGGATAATTCGTACTTCTCTGATGTCAGTTTGGTCTAGTAGCCTTGTTTTGATGGTGAAATTTACTTTTTTAGGAAATTTAACAATATTATTTTTGAGTCTTACCTGTTGATTGGTAAAAACTAACAGAAACTCCCCATTCTTCGGTTTGTACCTAGGAGGTTCTGGTTTGGACTTAAATTTCGATTTTTTGTTCTTCCACGCTTTATTAGCGTTAAAAAAAGATGTCCAGTTCCTATCAAGGATTTTCAAAACCTGTTGTGCAGTCTGCGCAGGAAGCTGGTGATAGGTTTTCACCTCAAATGTCAATTTCTTAGGAGCATAAAGGGGAGTTCGCCATAAAAAATATTTTTCTGAATGATCATGATTCCCTCGTATGAAAACTGTTTTATCTAGTAATTGTAGTTCTTCCAACACCTCAACCAATATCTGAAATTGGGTTTGGACACCAGAGGGGTTGGAGCTGTGACTCCAATCAAATGTGTCTCCTAGAAAGTTGAGAGAAAATTGTTTCACTGGTGCAGTATTCGCTATGGTGAGGGGAAATAATAACGCTCGCCAAAACTCTTTGAAGTCCACACGTTGCCCATTGATGCAAAATGGGGTACCATCGTTATGAGAGTCGGCGACGAGTAAATGAACTACTTGAAACTTGTGAAGGAACATTTTTAGCTTTTTCATTCCTTTCGCGAACGGAAGGACAAGAAGATTGTTTCTAAAAATCCTTCTCTGCTCCTCAGAGAGATCACTGATTAGTTGACGAGGCTGCTTGTTCGCTTGAAATCGTAGATAGTCAAATAGAAGCCGAGCTAGCTTAACCCGTGATTTATCAAGCACTAACACCCCTGTTCCTAGTAAGGGATCTTGATATTCGTGTAGGTCGAGCTCAGAATCTTCTATGTGAAGAATCTTTTTTAGATGATCTACTAAAGAATCTACAGATTGAACAGTATAAAAGGAAAGGAGTTGAGAACTTTCCCCGATGAAAATTCCTGAATAGGAGTGAATTAAAGGAGAAAGAGGTGTTTCGGGTTGGTGTTTCAATCGCTTATCGTCAAGAGATTGCTTAAGGAATAGCTCAACAAGTGCTATCTCGTTCTCCTGATCATGTGCAAGGAGTTCTGTACGTCGGATGGTCTTTGTGAGTTTATTAGTTTGATAATGTTTTCCGAGCGGAGCGGGTTTCACGTAGACCTCATGTCGATCTGTATCAATGGTTATCACCACATAATGCTTCCCATTCCAATAAAGACTTTGTCCCACCAAGCAATGTCTCAAAAGGGTGTAATATTCGATGAATCCCAAATTTTTCCTCGTTCGTCCGCTCTGAAGAATAATTTTATAGCGGGGATTATCTCTTACATTTACGTGTTTGAAGATCCAGTCTTTAGTGGTAGAAGTAGGAATAAGCTTGCCATCATCATTATAATTGATAAAACCCTCTCGCCATAACTCTCGGTATGCTGTTTGAAGTTGTTGTTGTAGGAACTCTTGGTCAACAAACTGAGAAAGGTCATTCTGTATGTATTCTAGTACTTGTGAGAATCCTCCTGTGTAACCCTCCATGAAACCCACCAATAATCCCCATAAAATCCAAAATTTCAACATTTCTAAGGTGAACCAAGGCATCTCCTTGGGAACATCGGATTGCTGAGTCAGGAGCGTGATGAATTCCTCTCGATTTTCTGGTTGTGCTTTTTGATTTTCATAAGAGTTTGATGCTCGAAGAATGATATCAATGTGCCCTTGCTGCTCAGGATTCCGGTTGAATCTAGCCAGGAGTTGGATCAAGTCCCGTGGATGCCAGGGAGTCCCCCACCATAGCCCTCTACTCACACTAGGGAAATCAAAGGACGTCTGAAGCAATGTGGTGATGGTTAACACGATTTTCTCTGGTTCAGTTCGAAACCTCTTGACAGTATCTACTATTTCCTTGAATTTTAGCCAACCATGGGCAACCTCGTAATGACGAGAAAATCGCCTTGCTTGTTCATAGTTCATGGTTATTTTATGGTTTAGGAACAAAATTTCCTTTTCGGGAGTATAATTGTCTCTCCTTGCGAACTTTTCGAGTTCTGACTCGATCCGCTCATTCTGTTCTTGGAGCTTCTGATTATAGAGTTCTTTGTAGTTTTCTTCATGATCCAACGTCAGGGTGAGCGGACCACGTCTTCCCGTCCCTTTCAGGACTTTATAGTTCCCATCAGGGCCGAAAAAGTGTTTGGCTATGGTTTGAGGGTTACCCAACGTAGCAGAAGCTATGATCACCTGCATAAAGGGATTGAACCACTTAAATACGCGTATGACAGGGATAAGGAACGCTAATGTGGAGATGGAAAAGGAATCAACCTCATCAATATCTATAAAGTGGGGAGAGAGTAAGGTGCGAGCCCAGTCTGATTCGTGACTCTTGTACTTGGCCACCTCTTGCTCGCCTATCGGATGGGTGATGAAGTGAATCAACGAACCTATGAAAGTCAGGGGAGTGATCCCCAACATGGCATAGGGATGTTCCCCTTTTCTGATTAATGCTTTTTGTGGCTCTAGATCCCGATGGTATAAACGGTACTGCATTTTCCCCCCTGTTAACTTGCGACTGAATTCATTGAATTTCTGTTGTTGGGTGTAACCTGCCCCTCGATTTATGATAAAGGATAAGATATATCGCTTCTTATGAAAATAGACTTCGTCCATCCCATAAAGGATTACTTCTTCCGTCTTCCCATGACCAGGTCCGCCCAAAAATACGATATCTTTTTTCTTGAATCGAAATAGCTGTTCCAATGTCTTTTGAGGACGGCGAAGTATATCTAGTTTAGTCACTTTCGTTTCAGGAATTGTTCCAAAGAGTTCTGTATGTTTAAAATCAGAGTATTCATTCTCATGAGGTAGATAACCTGGCAAGTTGAGCGTGATAGGAAAATCTCTTCGTGGGGATTTCTCTGCTTTCGAAGGTTTGCTTTTTTCTTTGTCGGGTTTTTTTCGGGGCTTTTTATCGATTCTTACATGAAAGCGAGGCGAATCCCTTCGATCAATATCTGAATTGGAAGTCAAGACAACCAAAGAATGATTAGATTGGAACTCTTTTATAATAGAAAACGATTAATCGAACAGTCAAAAAAAGATCTTGTAAATATCATTCTAACATACAGAAAAAGGGTTGGAAATGATTGAATGGACGAATGGTTACTAAAAGTTTGTATAGTAGGGAGTAATACCGATCTAAATCATAGATTTGGGAATTTAACGGCTGATAGCAGATATTCGAAGAATTATTTACCGACTTCAGGATTTGATATCCCGATTAAGAGATTGAAAGTTGATAATGAAATAGTAAAACTCATTATAGTGATTCTTGCAGGAGAAGAATTCTTTAGAATTTCACGAAAAGGTAAATATCGTGGTGCGTCGGGGTGTCTAATTCTTTTTGATAAGGGGGAAAAGGACACTTTTATCGCTATTCCTGATTGGTATAAAGAATTTACGGACATATGTGGTAGTTCTGTTCCTATTGCGATGGTATGTATTGAGACCGATAAAGAAGAAATTACAATTGAGGAAGGGCAACGATTAGCAGAACAATTGAACATTGGGTATTATGAAACGACTATTAAAGATAAACAGAAAGTTTCTCAAATTCTTGATGATTTTACAACGAAAATGCTCCGTTGGTTCATCAAATCAAGAGAGTAAAATTATTCTGTTTTTCTCTGATAGAGAATTAGACCAAAGAGCGAAAAATTAAAATGAACAGAAGAAGGAGGCCAAAAATTAGATATCAATAATCGTGATCAGAATTTAGTTACTGTTTAAACTTATGGAATTTAATCCTTCCTGCTTTCTCCATATAGATTTTTAATAACTCTTGTTTTATTGATTCGTTATCAGAATTTAAAAACAAAGATATTCCTTCTTACTAAGAATTCTATTACATTATTGGAAGTAAAATCAAACCTTATAAAGCATACTTACCACATTCTTCGCAAAAAAAGCTTTGATCTGCCTCTTATAATGAATACTCGTGACCATCTCAGATAACCATTACAAAAGAAAATTTGTAAATGTAACAGGAGTGGAACAAAATACTCTGCAGTAGACGGATTTTCGGAGTTATCCTGATTATATTTTTTATTCTTAGCAATGTGTCTACAGCTACAATCGGTACTCCCACTTTTTCGTATTATGAGGGGTCATTATTTATAGAAGTAGACCAGGCTTATTTCAACTTAACCCTTAATCAAGGGACACATTACTTAGTTATTGAGAATATGGGATTGATTTCAGGAAAAACCTCCTTTCGTAGGACAGCTAGCGTGAATTATTTGATCACTCTTCCCGAAAAAAATGTTACGATAAATCAGATGTCCTGGTCAGGTCCTTTATCTATTACCTCAAATTCTATGGTTACCTCTCCTTTTGTTATCGACGAATTAAACTCAACAGTCTCGTTCAATATTACAGCTTCAAATCCGATTTCTCTGTTTGTAACAGACCAGGAAGGCAGTGATAATTTTCATTCTGAGATGTTCCTATCACCCCGAGAACAACCACCGTCTATAGACCCACAAGTAATATTTTTGGTAATAGGAGCAGGACTGGTAGTAGCAAGCATGTTCATTGTTTTATATCGTCGTATCAAGGTCAAAGAGGATGAGGTGATCTCATCAGCTCAAGACAACATATATGAGTTATGGAAATGCCCCAATGATCAGTTTCCTCTCCAAATCCGAACGCGTACGACCTTTGCTCAAAATCCTCAATTCACTATTAACCGACAAAATATTGAGGTTGGAATATCCAATGCGATTGCGATGAAGAAGATTCCCCAAGAAGCAGCACACTATACTCAAGAAGTTGTAAACCGTCTTTTTTTAGATAATCCCAAGCTAGATTACATTGAAATGGTTGGTGCATCTTGCAACAAATGTGGTCTAGTTGTTTCAGTACCTAAAACGAAATTATGACATTCTAAGCGTAAGTAAAATCACATGAAACCTACTATTGATAAAAGGAAAATTTTCAAGTTTCCCAAAAATAAGAAACAGACATCTAAAATAGAGGAGCTTTAAGATGGAATACCGTGATGAAAAGAAACATTGGAAATTTTATTTGAAATGGTTGGAAATGTCCTTCTTTGAAGATGAGTAAATGAAAGATAATAAATGTGAAATCAAATATATTCATTTATTTATTAGTGATGAAGACGAAGTTACTCTTACTTTGTTTGTCGGTACGTTCGATAAACTGACTAAACAAGAATGGAATATAATTAATGATTATTACAGAGCACGTACAGATGTTCTCCGAAAAGCTTATTCTTCAAAAATCAGAGAATGGGGAAAGAGTATAAATATTATAGAAGAATCAGGAAAGAAAATAATTGCTTTTGTTATTCCTAATGAACTAACAGATGAAAGAGAAATTCGACAAAAACTGATTCGATTAATCAAGATCGTGGAAACAAAATACGCTGATCAACTTGACGAATTTCTTTATGTTTCAATAAGGGAAAAACTCAAAGAGAGTGCTAGTTCAGCATCAAGGATTTATGATGAGCGTCTTGGAGTTTTCAGAATTACATCGTTTGATCATATTGTTGATAAGAAGATCGTTTCTTCTGTGTTTCAGCATTGTCATTCGGATTAAGCTAAAGCTGTTTGAAAAATAGGATGATCGTTAAGAATGAAAGACGAAGAAAGAGAAGAGTTTAAGAGAAAGTTTATAGAGGAGCGTATGAAAGAAGCACGCGAAGAAGCATTGAAACACCCGATTGATGAAGAAACATCAAATTTATTCGATTCATTTTGGAAAAATCTCCGAAATGACGGGGGAAAGAAGTTTATTGATGGGCCGCTATCATTTGAAGAAACATGGAAAATTTTCTTGAAGGGTATAGGTGCTCCTGATGAGATTATCAATGAGAAGATTACTGAGGAGGACATGAAACTTATTGATCAATCGAGGAAGGAATTTCTTAATCAATTGAAGAAAAATTTGAAAAATTTGGGATTAGAGTAGTAAAAGATTGAATTATTAATTACTCTGTTTTTAATAAACACACCAATATTAGATAAAATCTACAGTTCTTTTTTTTATCTAAGGATTGTTAGTGTGAATTGAAAAGGGGTGAAGAATTTTTACGGATACAATTTATGAACCAACGATTAGTATTTAGCTCTTTTAAAATAAAGCGATCTTACATTTCTTTTTTCTTTAATGAAAGATTTATAAACAGGTTATAACAGATTAGGTCTTTCACTAATCAGTTTTCATCAGATTTCACGTAGCAATTGGTTGTTCAACCGCTTTCCACCTGATTGGGTGTAACCACACACCCTTTATCCCGTCAGCTGTTTCCCATTGAGAAAATGCGTTCGGGACTGCTTTTCTGATTATGTTATATGCTCCATTAACATCACTATTGATCAATATTCCACCTTTAGTACGGTATAAACCTCTTGAAATTCTCTCACCTGCATAATTCAACTGTTTAGTCACTGGTTCCCTATCCAAAAAGCTGCTTTTACTTGTATAGTCTTCGCGAGAGAGTAAAACACGAATTCCTACATCTTGAGCTTTATACTGTATCATTTGTATTAATTTATCAAAGGGAATTGATACAAAATTTTGATTGACTTTCTTACCTAGATTTATTTGGTGTTTCCAGTATTTGTTTCGTCCAATCACAATTGTATCAATATCATTTTTTTCACACCAACTGATAATATGACAACTTACTTCATGGAAATACGAATCTAATTTTTTGTTTCGTTTATCAGATAATTTTCTCATCTTTTTTCCTATTTTTATGTGTTGATTAGCATAGACACTTTGTAATCGTGTCCGTTCTTTATTATAGTAATAATTAATTGACTTCACTACACCACCCTTAATAACAATCGGTTTTTCCCCAATGTTATTTGCCATGGTTATGAGGTTGGTGAGGCCAATGTCTATCCCGACTATATGAAGAGAAGCATGTTTCGGTGCCCTAGGGACATATTTAGAGTAAATGATTTCTAAAACATAGCCGATCCCTTGAGGTATTATCCGTACGCCTAAGAGGGATGATGGAGATGCAAGGCGTGGTTCAATTTGGATACCAGTTATTTGGGGTAATATCAACACCCCATTTGAAAAAGTAACCTGGTTTTTCTGAAATACTACTTGAAACTGCCCATTTTTGGGTTTATATTTCGGGATTCGAGGTTGTTGGAAATATTTTTCAGGATGAGATTTCCAATCGACTGAGGCAGCGAAAAAAGATTTCCAGGCTTTGTCTACAAGCTGTAGCACCTTTCGGGCTGTGGGGACAGACAATGCTTGAAAATTAGGGGAAGCAAACAGCTCCACTTGGAGCTGAGATAGTCGAATCCACTTTTTTTCGTTAAAAAATGCTTGTCTAACAAGATAGTTTGCTTCATTAAACAGATTCTTTGATATATGGCAAAGATGTTTGAGTTGAGTAGTTGGTTTTAACCATACCCTCTCTGTTCTGATAATTCTCACCTGTTCGGTCAAGCAACATCACTTATGATCACTTTCAGAAGAAATGGGTTCCAGAGGAGTTAATTTTGATCAAAAAGAAAATCAACCACTTCCTTATAGCCACCTAAGAAATCAATCAAAAGGAATCATGTTATCATGAAAAAATCAGAATAAATGAGATTAAAATGAAAGTAAGGATCTATTTCGATTATTACAAATTAGAGAATGGTGGGTTCGGAGGGATTTTCAGCAATTGACGCATGTCAATTTCCTTTTGAACCCCCGATCTTGCGCACCCCAGGCGCAGATCCTACCAAGCTAGACCACGAACCCGTTCTATTGAAATACCAAAATTTGTGAAAGTTTCTGATTAAATTTCAGATGTGGTTATTTACGGTTCATTTTTATCAATAATTCTTGAATTTTGCCTTTTTTAGTGGAATGTATCCTTAATCGGGGCAGGAAATAATAGGAAATTTAGAAATAAAAAGTTGTTCCTGTTTAAAAAGATCGTTGTAATGATTAAGTAGTTTGAAAAAGAATATGAAAGCGAGTACCGAGGGAAAGATTAGAGCATAATTAATTAGAGGCGATCATACTCATTGGAATACCAATCTAAGAGATTACCAAAAAGGGATCCTTCACGTAAAAGCGTGCTTAAGATGAAATCATTGACTCTTTTACCTGTAGGTTATCCTTTACGAGCTGGAGAAGAAATAGCTCCATTTTTAACTACTGATGATCCGAATTTATTTCAGTACTATGCCCAAAGTCAGTGGGACGGGTCGATCGTCAAAGAAGGGAGCTATTTATTTGATTCGTTATTGTTTCCCGATTATGCATTTCGTGTGGTTTCTGCTACCCCTCCAAATTCGCAAATCACCAAGAATACTTCAATTATATTGGACGTAGGACAAGCAATCGAACCTCCTATCACTCAACAGATTGATCATATCAGCTTTACCGATGTAATAGGTCAAACTCTAGCAAAAGAAAAGTGTCAAGTGGTTGCTAAGTTCCTGAACGATCAAGAATTACTGCAATCACAATGGGCTCCTCGAAATATTTTGTTTTGGGGGCCTCCTGGTACAGGTAAGACTATGATGGCTCGAGCGGTATCCCACGAAACAGATAATACTATGTTATTGGTTAAGGCAAGTGATCTCCTTGGAGTATATGTAGGTGACGGGGCTCGAAAAATCCGAAATCTTTATTTAAAAGCCAGGAAAAATGCTCCTTCCATTGTATTCATTGATGAGTTAGACGCCATCGGTTTGAAACGTACCTTTCAAGGTATTCGTGGAGATGTTGTAGAGCTTGTTAGTGCACTCCTAGGCGAGATGGATGGAATTGAAAAAAATCATGGAATAGTAACCATAGGATCAACTAATCAACCTAAAATCCTTGACTCCGCTATTTTAAGTCGTTTTGAAGAATTGATTAAATTTAAATTACCAAATGTGAAGGAACGGAGAATTATCCTAGAAAAATATGCTGCTACATCTCCTATTCAATTTACTGCTATTCAATGGGATATCATTGCCCAAAAAACCGAAAATTGGTCTGGAAGAGATCTGAAGGATAAAATAATAAAAAATTCGATTCATTTTGCTATTCTTCGTGAAAAATCTCTGATTACAATGACTGATATAGAACAAGTTATGCGGAAGGCATCAATCCTCTCTGAAACGTTACCGCATTACTCTTAGATTTTATGAAAGAAAATGACTAATCAAGTGGTGCGTGAAACTCCTTTTTTTTTCCTTCTCTCTGGAGAGAATCCAGAGCTTGCCGTCTATGAATTAGAAAGCATCCTTTCTACCTTGAATTTACCTTTACAATTGAAAATAAGTCCAGACAATAGAGTAATCGAATTTAAGTGTATATCCAATCTTCAGCATAATATTTCGCAAAAGTCCTCGTTTCCTGGTATTATTTCTAATATAATGAATAAGGCGACTCTTACTCATTTTTGTTGTCAGCTACTCCTCCAAATCGATTACCCTCGACATCCTCCCACATCATTTTCTGAGTTGATTTTGGCTTTTAACTCATCAGGGATTCAAGAATTAACCCCTGGAAAAACTTTTTCTGTCGAAACAAGGCGGATTGGGGATCCAGAGGGCATATTTCTACGTAAAAATTTATCACAAGAATTGTCTCGATATATTGGTACTCAAATTCTCAAGAAGAATCCTACAAAGCGAGTGAATTTAGAGTATCCAGATGAAAAATTCATAACGATCTTAAGCAAACATGGCTTCTGGTTTGGTCAGTTTGTTTCCCATTCCCTTCGGAAGAGTGTGCAACAAAGAACAGCTAATCGTCGGCCTTTTTTCCACCCCAGTTCAATGAATCCACTATTACAACGTACAATGGTGAATTTAGCTGCAATAAAACCTGGTGAATGGCTATTAGATCCTTTCTGTGGAACAGGGGGAGCTCTTTTAGAGGCTGCACGAATGGGGATTCAAAGTATTGGAGTTGAAATCGATCGAAAAATCATTTGGGGTGCCTATCAGAATCTGAAAGCGGATGAAATCACCAGTAATTCTACTCATCTGATTTTTGGAGACGCTAATCAGTTATCCTTTCAACGAGGATCAATTTCAGCAGTTGTTACAGATCCCCCTTATGGAACCGCCTCGTCTACTAGGGGTGTTGATCTGCAAGCTCTATTAATTAACTTCTTTCGGAAAATTCGTCCAATTTTAAGTTCTCAAGCTCGAGTGGTTATTGCCATGCCCTCTAGTATAAACATTGAAGATCAGCTTGCTCAAATCTTGAATGCATCTTACAGAAAATTTCTTCAATATGTTCATAGGTCTCTTACACGAAAGATATTGGTTTTCATTGTTCATGAGTAGTCAGAAAACCAATAAAACAGTTTCATGCTTGAGACCTAGACGTTATCTTTCAGAAAATCAATTCTTTACTTCTTTTACCCCAAAATCTGAAAATATTTCTAGAAATAGAAACACTTTACTCGATCTCCCTTTCGTGCTTTTCGTTAAACGAATATTAAAACATAAAAATAAATAACAAAAAATTAGACTTGATTGAAACATTATTAACCAATGTGTAAATTTAAATACGAGAATTTGTTCATCAAACCTAGTCATTTAAAAGTCTGAAACAACCGCGACTAATTGGAACAAAATGAAAAGTCATCAAAAATTATTGACTTTTATCGAATTCCAAATTGGTAATATCCGCGAAACTCCAATGCGATATGTTGGTAGTTAGTTCGTCTTTCTAAAATGTTGGAATGTTCAAATGGAAAAAAAAGAGAAAGAATTGATTGAGATGGACATGGATTTCGAAACAACCCAAGAAATCCCTATTCCTTCTCGATTAATCGATCAAGTCATTGGCCAAGACGAGCCTGTTGAAATTGTTAAGAAAGCTGCGATCCAACGTCGAAATGTCCTATTAATTGGGGATCCAGGCACAGGGAAATCAATGTTGGGACAAGCACTGGCTGAATTACTGCCTAGAGAGGAATTGGAAGATATTTTGTGTCTTCCCAATCAGAACGATTCCCATACACCTCGTATTATGACTGTTCCAGCTCTTGAAGGACGAAAAATTGTTGATCATTACAAACAGCTAGCTCGAAAAGCTGACCAGCAACGAACCATGTTATTACTAGGGATTCCTGCATTAATCATAATTATTGCTCTACTTTTATTGCCATTAGATCAATTATTAATGGCAATTTTCGTTGCTCTTGTTGCATTTTTTGTTATAGGCCAATTTCGTAGCCGACGTGAGAATTTGGTTCCCAAATTATTAGTTGACAACTCTGAAAGTTCAAGTGCACCGTTTAGTGATGCAACTGGAGCTCATGCTGGAGCTCTCTTGGGGGATGTCCGTCATGATCCATTTCAATCGGGTGGCTTAGGTACACCTGCCCACGACCGAGTTGAAGCTGGATTGATTCATAAATCGCATAAAGGGGTTCTTTACATTGATGAAGTGGCGACACTTAACCAAAAAACCCAACAGCAGCTTTTAACGGCAATGCAAGAAAGGCAGTTGGCAATCACAGGACAATCTGAATTATCAAGTGGAGCTATGGTACGAACAGAAGCAGTACCATGCGATTTTGTTTTAGTAGCATCAGGGAACATTGACACAGTTAGACGAATGCATCCTGCCTTACGGTCACGTATTCGTGGATATGGCTATGAAATTGCTGTAAATCATTCGATGCCTGATACAATGGAGAATCGTCGGAAATTGGTTCGTTTTACCGCGCAAGAAGTGGCGAAAGATGGGAAAATCCCCCATTTCACGCGAAAAGCGGTGTTAGCCGTTATTTTAGAGGATAAAAAACGGGCAGATCGCAAAAATCGATTATCTCTCATGCTGAGAGATCTGGGCGGATTGATAAGGGCAGCTGGGGATATTGCCCGTCAAGAGGGGGTTCCCTTTGTAGAACCACGTCATGTTCTCAGTGCTAGAGCACTAGCTCGTTCTCTTGAGAGTCAAATTGCTGATAAACAAGTAGAACGAAAGAAAGAATATCAGGTTATTCAGACCACTGGAGGTACAATCGGCCGTGTTAATGGTCTTGCAGTCTTAGCTGCAACAGGCGGAGCTCGTGGTGGCCATATAACCCCAATTGAGGCTCACGTAGTTCCTACTCAAGGAGTGGGTGGAAAAACTATAGCCACTGGTAGTCTTAGGGTTATCGCAAGAGAGTCTGTTCAAAACGTCTCTGCTCTCATTAAAAAATATACGGGGAAAGATATATCAAAAATGGATGTTCATATCCAATTTTTAGGAGCTCATGGTGTTGAGGGAGACAGTGCAAGTGTAACTATTGCAACAGCTGTTATGAGCGACTTGTTAAATCTCCCAGTTCGTCAAGATTTGGCAATGACAGGCTCACTCTCAGTACGTGGTGAAGTTCTCCCTGTAGGAGGAACATCTGCGAAGATTGAAGGAGCCCACAGAAGCGGAATCAAAACAATAATAATTCCTGCTTCTAATTTCGAAGATGTTGTATTAGATGAGGATATAAGAGAAACAGTTGAAGTAATTCCAGTCAAAAATATCGACGAGGTTTTATCGATTGCACTAATTGGCTGGGATTCAAAGAAACATGTTTCCTCAATTTCTACTTCCCCTCAACCTAAAAGTGTTTCTCCCCCAACTAAAACTGTTGGATTCCCAAGCTAATTCCTTTTCTCTTAACATTTAACGAATTTTCGAATATTTTTTACCTAGAGATTGAGGTTCTGGGTTCGTAAGAGTTTATTAAGAGGATTTTGATAGAAACAACTTGTTAAATCGCTTTTGCTTTTCGGTGTTACGATGAGTAAAAAACACAAATGCTTGTAGAAAAGTAAGCTTATTGAAGTTATGGATCCGTGGCTCAGCCTGGATAGAGCGGCGGCCTTCTAAGTCGCAGGTCGAGGGTTCAAATCCCTCCGGATCCGCCATATCTCTGTAACTGGACATGGACTCGTAGCTCAGCATGGATAGAGCTTCTGCCTCCTAGTTGTAACTTTATTTAAATTCAAAGAGAAAGCAGAGGGTCGCGAGTTCAAATCTCGCCGAGTCCGTTAAAAAACAACCAAATCTTTTTAGAATACGCCCCCTAAAAATTCAATGTGATTTTATGGGTTTCCATTCAAAGATCACGAATAAATAATCTTCTGGGCCCTTAGCTCAGTATGGATGGAGCGCTTGCCTCCGGAGCAAGGGAACGGTTGTCCGATTCCCCTCTAAAGAGGTCGCGAGTTCAAATCTCGCAGGGCCCGTGGTTTTTTTAAGAGTAGGCGTTGGCTGATTCTAAGAAAGAGGGATACACAGATATAAAGCAAAAGACGAAAGAAAATTCTGTCGATAGGATCGTCTTAAGGGAGTTTGATTCAGCGTAGATTAATCCGTCTTATGGTTAACTACTACTCCTTTTTGCCAAGATACCAATCAAGATAATCTCTATTTCTTTTACGTTTTTTATCTTGGCCTTCACCTTGTTCTACTTGAGCTTCATATAATACTTCTTTCTGTTTGTCTACCAAGCGTTGGTATTCTTGTCTACGGAGAGCAAGGCCACAAACAGAACAAACATAGAATGGTGGTTCCCATTTCGCCTTACCACCACATTCGGGACATGATGCCAGTGTATTCACCTCATTGTTAACACTATGGTCATTTCATTCTATTAAAAGTTATTGAATTCTGAGTTGAAGATTGTTTCTCTTAATGATATCGATGAACATTGATTCCCTCATCTGATTCAATTTATATCAATTTTACTGTTTCAATTCACTCTATTCGACTACAACTCTACCCACGTTGTTTGAAGCCTGTCATACGTTGGGTACTCCTCTGCGATTCCTAGGGTCACATCTGGGAATAGTGCTTTTATGTCTTCTTTCAATTCATCTAATAAAGCAGCATTTGTTAATAATCGTTTTATTCCCAGATCCATGCTTATTAAATTTTCAGGAATTTGAAATTTTGATAGTAAAATCCGTCGAATGTGGTTCAAGTCAGTATTTTTTGACTGAATTACTCCTCGTATCAATAATCCTTTGTCTGGACCATCTGGAACCACCACATCAGATGGAAGTTTAACTGTAGTAGCTATCCGATGTAAACGATTTGGCAATTGTACTGCATCTTTAGTACGTAAAGCACACAAATGAACAGGGATTGTACTGTTTTGAGAAGCCCATTCAATAATTTCTAGTCCTAATTCATAGCTTCCATCTATTGCAGAGGGATTATGAGGGTTGCATTTTAGACCATGAGTCAGTAGTTTTCGATAATTGGTTTCGCTAACTTCAAGCTCATTTAAGTTGACGAAGAAGAATTGGTTGTTTTTAGGAAGTATTGCTGCAAAACGGGTTAATAGTTGACAGTAATAGTCAATTCCTTTCGTAGGAATTAGCGGTACCTCAATTCCAATATCAAAATTGAATTGAGTTGCTAATTTAACCTGATCAAAGTCTTTTTGCAGATTTATTACATGAAATCTGATTTCATCAATGTAAGGATTTATTTCAGAGAGGGTTTTTGAGGTAACTTCCTTTCCACGAGTGTACAGATGAATATGAAAATTATCTGAGTAAGTTTTTCGCAAAATACTGCAAAATTCCACGGTTTGCGAAAAAGAGTGTTCTTCTAATGGATCTCCGCCTGTCATACTTGCGCCTTTTGCGTCCATGTTAGATGCTTCAATAATCAGATCATCAATGGATTTAATTGGTCTCTCATTCGCAAACGCATATTGCGAGGCCTTTCGTTCGATACTCAAAGGACAATAAAAACAATTACTAGTACATTCTGTTGTAACTAAGACTACAAGTTTTGAACCAGTAATACATTGCTGACAGCCCTTAGAGAGAGAACCAGTATATACACTTCCCCAAGGAGTGTTATGGATTTTACTTGTCATGGAAATCCCTTTAGAGGGGAAAAAAATACCCTCTAACTATTCAAATTTCTTGAAAAGTACCAAGAAATGATCTCCTTGAGAAATAACTTTAAAAATCCCTGGTAAATCCGCTTGCCCCAATACTTTCTTCGTATAAAATTTAATCTTTCGAGATGACAATCCTTCTATTTCTAACTTATTACCTTCTTTTTTGGCAGTAACATTTTCTTTTTCTTCGATTAAAGTTACAATATCATCGATTAACTCCGATTTTGGGACATTTGAGAGATCAACTTTCACTCTATTTTCACCAATTGATTTTTTTCTTTATATTAGATCAAAATAATAGAATCAATAAAATATTAATTCGTTTGGTCAGTTAATATCGGAATACGTTGGATCAGGAAACGATCTATCTAGATAAGTGAGAAAAAGTTCGAGATTGTGATTATTTCTTTCTGCGATTAAATTCGATTCAGAGGCAATAAACCTGGAGCATGCTTGGTTTTGTTTTGAGAGAGACAATCTCTTATATGAGCAAGCACGGCTGATATCTAGAATGACTGACTCAAAAGGTCGAGATAGTAAATCCTGACGGACTTGAGACTCAGAAAAGAGGCCATGAGCCAAACCTGAGGAGATTGTGGGTTCTGCTTTCATTATATATCTAAGCAAGCAGTTAACATGCGTTAAATACCCTTCCTCATTTCCGATAACTATTTTTTGTTCAAAAAGCTCTTCGATAATAATTCTTTTCCCACAGTGAGAACATATAAGTCCGCTTCCGCTAATAATGAGGTCGTAGATCATAAATAGATCGATATCGCTTTCGTCTTCGATGTCCAATTGCCTCTATACTCCGATTCTATGCCTTGTAGGGCTATTTAGATTCAGGACCAACGGCTAAATACTCATTATTTATACTATCTTCTATCGGACTTAAAAATTTATCATTATCGCTTGACTAGTTTTCAAGTCTTAAGCAAGTAATTGTGCATTACAGAGTGGCATGGGAATTGTAACGGTATTATATTTGAAGATTGAGTTCTCTGAAACCAAACACCTATAAATTCAAGTAAACGATTATTTGTCTTGGTTTAACTTCCGAAAATAAATTTTATAACCTTTATAAATTTTTTATTTGATTCCTTTTTACATAAAGAAAGCTTTTTCTAAAACTTGTCATTTTGTTCGATTTGCCCAGTAAATTGGTAATTGATACCTCCTTGGCATTGTTCAAACAAATTTCTATACTACAACCATCCCATTGACAGTCTGAAGAAAAATTGGATAGATGTGATCGAAAATGGAGGATAAGATTGAGAATTCTAAAATGTTGTTACAACAAATATCTTCTGACCATAGTGTTCCGAAGAATATCCGAAGAGCTGCGAAAGAGGCTTTCATGGCCATTTCTGGTAAGAATACAGAAGATGATGATCCTCCAGAAGTGCGTGCTAACCTAGCAATTTCAATTTTGGATGAAATAAGTCAAGATCCTAACTGCCCCCTTTTCGCGAGAACTACCATTTGGAATGTTCTTTCCCTTCTAGAGACAATTACCTCTGACGAACATAGATAAAATGAAAAAATTTTCATTTGAAAGGGGGAAAGAATACAAAGTGGTTTAGAATATTATAGTCAATGTTCTTAAGAAGATCTAACGGATTCTAACTCAAATTTATACAGCTACGAGTAACCTTATCATCTTTGCTACTTCTTCTTTGAACTTAAAAGAGAGTTGAAAGAATTATTTTCTAGACTTCTTCAACGGGAATGTTCAAATTTTGAACTATCTCATTCGCCTCTTGTGGGTTTGTTTTGTAGGTATATAAACGCTTTTTTGTTCTGAGCTTTAATTTAACAATTTCCGAGTTTTTAACCCGTTTTACATAACAAATTGAAGCTAAACCAAGTGTGGTCATAAATTCTTCTTTTGATTTCAGTTCTTCTGGCAATTCTGTCTTCCTCGTAAAATTTTACAATTATAGATTCAATTTAGGATTGATTTTTTATTATTATTCTATTTGATACGATGACAACTTTGTAGTCTTCTTAGTCACTCGTTTCAGATTTCCCCCACAGAATGCGCAGGTTTGTGAAGCTGTTTCTCCAATTTTTCCACAACTTGTACATTTCAACTGCCATTTTCTGGGATGTGTTATTTTCTTTCCACTAATAACTCTAATGGGAATTTTAAGGTGAACTGCAGCGTTTTGTAAATTCATGTCATTAGAAATTAATGTTCCATTTAATTGGTAGGTCACAGCGAGAATATCCAAGTCAACAGGTGACAGTGGAGTTTGTGGATCTATCACTTGAATTTGTTTTTTCAGCTCATTGAGAATATTTTTTTCGGGAGTACCAAACTGTAGACGGCCAGTGTTTTTTAAGATGTCTATGTTCATACGAGATCGAAAATCTTTCAATTCTAACTCAACACTCAAGGTAGTAAAAAAATCTACGTCAGGAATCAACTGAAGTAGTGGAAAATCTAGTCCAATGAAAGCTGTTGCATCCAACACGAATATCTTTGACTCCAAAGGTTTCAAATTTATTCCCTAATCTCTGGATTGAAGTGTTGACGCAATTTTGCCAAAAAAGAACGTGATCGAAAGAATTTCACCGTGTTTTCAGAGGGATGAAAAAAGAGTTCAACGGGAGGGGTATATTCAAGACTAACTTGGCCGTCGAATACCAGTTTAATGGGATTAATTCGTGTTGCACACCGAATTTTTATTTCACGGGAGGATCCAAGGATGATGGGTCGTACAGCAAGATTAATAGGATTAATCCAAGATATCTCAAAATCTTCAAGTTCTGGATCTAACACACATCCCCCACTAGAGAGACTATGACCTGTAGAACCTATCGCTGTGGCAACGATGATTCCATCTGCTAAAGTACTCGAGATTGCGATTCCATCCACAAAAACACGAAAATCTATGGGTTTTAATAAGTCAGTAGAAGTAATGACAATCTCATTAATCGCTGAACCTACGCTTTTCCCTCCAATATAAGCTTCGACATGGTGATACTCCTTAAAGTTGAATTTTCCCTCAAGAAAACGTTTGAAACTCGAAGTAACATCCTCAGGTTCAATTTCTGCCATGAATCCCTTTCTTCCTTTGTTAATAGGTAAAATAGGGATATCAGATCTAGTTCGTGCAACCCTTAGAATAGTTCCATCCCCACCTATTGAAATGATACAATCTACTTTCATTTGTTCAAGCTTTTCTTTTTGCACATTGGGAAGAGGAGCATATTTTGACTTCACTAAAAAATTAAATAATTCTGGATTCAAGGAAAACGAAATTGAAGCACAGTCTTCGATAGAAAAAATATCACTTAAAATGTCAATAGTTTCTTGGAATAGCACTTGGGAGAAAATACCAATTCGTGATACTCTCACCAAAGGAGTTACAACCCGTCCAATCTTTTGATTCGTGATTAAAGAGACATTTCTCGAACTTGTGTGATCTTCCTTCGATCCATAACTATCCAATACTCGATTTCAATTGTTTTCCCATCAGAGAAAAGCGTGTCAAGTTTAGATTTTAAATTTTCTTCAGAAGGAGAATCTACAACAAAAGTATCGTACGTTTCTGTATCCATCACATGTACGAATCCAGTGTTTGCTTCCACATCCGTCACTTGGCCAACCCTTTTTTCGATAACTGGAACATTAACCCTTTTATCGACAGGTGAAATGAATTGCCTTTTTTGGTTGTCAAATAGACCCACCATCATCATTCTCGCTTTAGCCGCTCCATGTTTCCCTGGTTTACTTTTATCAATTGAGATGACTTTACAAGGCTCATTAGAATCTGGATCAATCATAAAACGACCTATTTTGATACTACCTACTTTTTTAGGTTCATATGACATGTTCAAAACACCGTTCTTAAGATATTGTAAGGCGATTTCACTTAACTACAACGTTGGAGGGCAGAACGATAATACCAAATAAATATTTATCCTGTCCTCGCAAATAAATATTTATTTTGTCCTCGCAAAATGGCTCCCTCTCTCAAAAGGAAAGAAGTATAAGTTTCATAAACGGTAGGAGGGTTCGAACCCTACTAACTTGTTATATATTCCAACTAATTTTGGTAAAAATGAACGCGAAAAAAGGAATAGAGTCACGTTTTTTGGTGGAATAAGCTTGTTTGCGCCGAAAGGGTTAGGTTACGATAGGGGGAGCACAATTTTCAGTCCTGATGGACGATTGTTTCAGGTAGAATACGCTATTGAGGCTGTAAAGCGAGGAACAACCGCCATTGGGATTAAAACGTTAGAAGGATGCTGTCTAGCCGTTCAAAAACGACTGCATACCTCTCTCGTTGAAAGAGACATGGTTAAGAAAATTTTTGCAATTGATAATCATATTGCTTCAGCAATAGCGGGATTAACTGCTGATGCCCGAGTTCTGGTCAACCAAGCCCGAATTCAGGCGCAAATTCATAGGATCACCTATAACGAAGCAATAACTGTAGAGGCTCTTACTCGCCGATTAGCAAACCTCAAACAGATGTACACTCAACATGCGGGGGTACGACCTTTCGGGGTTTCGTTGCTGATAGCTGGATGTGATGAGATGTTAGGGCCTCAGTTATATATGACTGAACCCAGTGGAAGCTATTGGGGATACCGTGCAACTGCTATAGGTTCAAGTGCACCCGCAATTATTGAATTTCTCGAGGGAGAATATAAAGAAGTGGCAAAAACCATGGACGAGGGAAATTTCTTTGCGATAAGAGCTCTGAACCAAGTTTCTGAAGTACCGCTAGATGCAGAAATGATTGAGATCGCTGTGATTCTTGAATCAACTCGAAATATTGAATATTTAACCGAGCAAGAAATCATGGCTCTTATTAAACGACTATAGGAGGCTTGTAGATGTTACGAGATGCGCGTAGGGTTGATTTGACAGGAAAATCGGTTGTCCGCGCTAAATTTCAAGGAAATCGCTTTGAAATCATAGTCAATCCAGAATTGGCTCTCAAGTATAAGATGGGATTACTTGATGACACAATTAACATCAATGAAATCCTTGAAACGGATGAAGTTTTTCAAAATGCTAGTAAAGGTGAAAAAGCCCCTAATGAGATCCTGTTACAATGTTTTGATACCACAGATGCGATTCAAATTGCTGAAAAGGTACTTATTAAGGGTGAACTGAATTTAACCGCAGATCAACGACAAGAATTTTTTGAAAAAAAGCGGAAACAAATTGTAAACCTTCTTTCTAAGACTTGTATTAATCCAAAGACACGATTACCTCATCCTCCTATTCGTATTGAGAATGCAATGAAAGAAGCAAAAGTGATGATTGACCCTTCAACACCAGCAGAAAGTCAACTAAAGGATATTATAAGTGAACTGCGGCGAGTTTTGCCTATTAGAATGGAAACAGTGAAACTCGCAGTTAAAATTCCACCTGAATTTACAGGGAAAGCATATGGCGAAATAAAACGTAATGCTCAAATTGAAAAAGATGAATGGCAGAAAGACGGGTGTTGGATTGCAGTAGTGAATGTAGCAGCTGGAATGCAAGGAGAATTCATGGAGCGAGTTCAAAGTATGACAAAAGGTCGTTCTGAAATTAAAATTATGGAAAGAATTCGGTTGTAGCTCAAAGAATTATGGTTACATTAATAATTGACTTTATAAAAAGGAGTAAAAAAAATGACAATTTTGGTGACGAGGAATCAGCTAGTTATTCCTGGTGATATTTTAGCTCGAGGTTCTGGATTCAAAGCTGGCGGGGGAGTTTATCGTAAGACAGTTAATCATGAAACAGAAATATGTGCTTCCATGATTGGACTAGCTCAGGTTAGAAAAGATAGAATCGGAGTAGTTCCATTAGAAGGCTGTTATATTCCATTGGAAGGAGACATCGTTATTGGAAAAATAGTTCGAGTAGGAGTCACTTCTTGGAACGTGGATATACGTGGTCCTTATGTTGGGACTCTCAGAGTCGGTAATGTCATCGATAGAGACTTCGATTCTCTCAGAGAGAGCCTAGATCGGATTTTACAAATGGGAGACATTATTAAAGCTCAAATTACATATTTTGATCGGACACGTGATCCTGTTCTTACACTACAAGGGCGTGGTCTTCGAAAAATTAATAATGGTAGATTAGTTGTAGTGGATCCTGTAAAAATCCCACGAATTATAGGTAAGAAGGGGAGTATGATCCAACTATTGAAAAATATGACTAATGCTCAGATTGTAGTAGGTCAAAATGGTAGAATAATCATTAATGCCTATAATCTTGAGACTGAAAATCTTGTAGAGCGAGCGATCCGAAAGATCGAATCAGAGGCACATACCAGTGGATTAACTGATAGAATTCGCGAATTTTTGGAAAAAGAAAAGAAAGGATTATCTAAAAGAAGTGAAGAAGATGAATGAAGTAAAAACCCCTCTTTTACGCGAAGACGGACAACGATTAGATGGGCGTGGACTTTATGAACTCAGACCAATATCTATGCGGACAGGAGTTTTAACGAGGGCTGATGGAAGTAGTTATCTTACTTGGGGGAATAATAAAATAATTTGCGCTGTTTATGGTCCGAGAGAATTACATCCCAAACATCTAGCCCTCCCTGATAGAGCAATAGTACGTGTTGAGTATAGATTAGCTACCTTCTCTGTAGGCGAGAGAAAAAGTCCTGCTCCGCGCCGTAGAGAGTATGAACTTAGTAAAATCCTAGCTGAATCAATTGATACGATGCTCTTTTTAGAGAAATTTCCTAATGGAACAATAGATGTATATATTACTGTTTTGGATGCTGATGGTGGCACTAGATGTGCTGCATTAACAGCAGCTTCACTAGGACTGGTGGATGCTGGTATTCCCATGAGAGGTATGGTAACAGGTTGCGCTGTCGGGAAGATTGATGGGAAAATGGTAGTGGACTTATCCGATATTGAGGATAAAGAAGGAGAAGGAGATATGCCAGTTGCTATGATCCATAGCACAGGAGAAATAACACTCCTTCAATGTGATGGACAATTTAATCCAGAAGAGGTTAAGGAAGGACTCAAACTCTCAGAAACAGCAATTGGCCAAGTTTATCAACTACAACGAGAAGCTCTTCTCAGCAAATACTCTCAAATCGAAGAATCTTTGGAAGAGCTAGATGAGGAAGAAGAATAGGTGAGAATGCGTTGAAATCAGAAGATATAATTGGTAGTCTTGAAAGAAAATATTTGGTTGATTTACTAGCCAAAGGGGATCGACTTGATACTCGCGGGTTTTGGGAGGGTCGTCCAATTCAAATCGTACCAAACGTTATTAAAAAAGCCGAGGGTTCTGCAATGGTAAAATGGGGAAAAACCGTTGTCTTAGCTGGCGTAAAAGCTCAATTAGGGTCTCCTTTTCCTGACACACCAAATGATGGTGTTATTACAGTGAACCTCGAATTATCACCGATTTCTTCACCTTCTCATGAAAGTGGTCCGCCAAGACCAGAAGCCATTGAAATGGCTCGTATTGTGGATCGTGGAATCCGGGAAAGTAAAGTGATTCCAATGAAAGGATCCAAATTATGTGTCGTTCCTGGAAAAACGGTTTGGATTCTCTTTGTAGATATTTATGTGCTTGATGACGGAGGAAATTTAATAGATGCCTCAGCTCTCGCAGCGATGGCAGCCCTTGCCAATACAAAATTAAAAAAGGTCTCCATTGAAGAGGAAACAGGCGAGGTCACCTTGTTAGATGAAACAGAGCCATTACCAAGAAACGGCGCTGTAGCGAGTTTAACTTATATTAAGGTCAATGATTTCATTTTGTACGACCCTAACCTGATTGAGGATCGCGGAAAAACAGCACGATTTTCTATAGCGATCACCAATGAGGGGTTAATATGTTCCATGCAGAAAGGAGAATCAGGCATATTCTCGAAGGAGGAAATTATAACAATTTTGGAGAAAGCAACTGTTCAAGTGAAGGAATTAAACGCACTTATTGACCAGAATTCACAAATTACTGAACCTAGAGAAATGTTTAGGTTTGACTTCTAATTTCAAAAGATAAAAAACCAATGTTTAAAGACGGTAATGTGATAACAATGGGACGAACTAAGAAAGTAGGAACCACAGGCCGTTTCGGTACAAGATATGGTGCCACCATCCGAAAAAGAATACACAAAATTGAAAGGAATCTAAAAATAAAACACACATGCTCTTCCTGTAACTCAAAAAAGGTAAAACGAGTTTCAATTGGAATATGGGAATGTTCATTCTGTGGTTTCCGGTTCACTGGTGGCTCGTGGGCTCCAGAGACTCCAGGAGGAAAAATCGCTTCACGAACAGCAAAACGTTTGTCCAGTCAAATCGAAACATGATTTTCTTTTCTGGCTCAATTGAAATGATTCATATAACAAGAATGAATCAGAGTGGATCATGAGAGGGCTAATCCAAGATGTTGATAACAACCTCTCGAAATCCCACACATTTTTTACGTCGTGTAAGTAAAATTATCTCTCTCTCTTTCCCTAACTCTCAGAAAATGAACCGAGGTTCATTAAGTCTGAATAACCTTTTTGCATATTGTAAGAATAAGGAATTTTCCAGACTCCTAATCTTCCAAAGAACTTCAGAAAAAGATCGGGTAATAGCAAAAGCTTATTCAATTGAAGAAAAACCTCAATCAATAGAAGCTACTATTGAATTGAGTGATGTGATCTCACTATCCAGACACGACAAGAAAAATCGAGTTGTGGTTGAGAGTGTTCAGCTCAAATTTTCAGGAGAGGTAAATGAATCAAAGAAAGGAAAAATTATTGACTTTTTTCATGATATTATTCAGACCTCACAACATAGTCATGATAGAAAAGTGCTAACAATTTTTTTTAGACAAGAAAAACAAAATTACCTTATTGGTCAAGCTGTTCAGGGGATCTCATCAATATCAGATCCTCTTTATACTATTCATCTATTGATAGAATGCGGAAATAATGAATAACAAGTTAAAAGTAGATTTCTCAATCAATTATAATTCTGAAACTCAGGCTCAAATTATCTACAAATCATTGTTACCTGAGATTCAAAAACACCGTTTTGAACGATCGAAGGTTTCCATCTTGATAATAAAGCGAGAAATAGAAATTAATATCATCGCTCAAGATATTAATGCGGCTAAAGCAACCATAAGCTCTGTCCTTCGATGGATTTCAGCCACCACAGAAGCAGTCACAACTTTCTCAAAAGCAAACTTTTAACCAATAGGTAGAGTCGAATAGTCAACGAGGAAATAATCAAACAAAGTAGCAGAAATTTGTGGTATTGAAAATGGCACTCCGTGAACTCTCACCAGCCAAACAGGAACAACTCCTAAGACTCCGACAGCTGGAACAAACTGTTCAAAATCTACGAATTCAGCAAGCTGAGATTTCTCGAACACTTTCTGAAATTGAGATGACCAAGAAGGAGCTTCAGAAGTTGGAACCTGATTCTCAAGTTTATAAAACTATAGGAACAGTTATGTTTCCCAAAAAAGTAAGTGATGTGCTAAAGGAATTATCTGATAGGATTGAACTTCTAGAATTAAAACAAAAAAGCTTTTCTTCACAAGAAGCCCAAAACTTCAAACGCTTAGAGGAATTACAAGCACGATTGAGCGAACAATTGAGTGACTCGCAACACTCCAATTAACAAGTGGAATTCGAAAACCACTAAACTTTTCAATGTGGATCTATTGATGATTGAACTGGATGAAATAATTGATCAATTATATGTCAAAATTCATCAGTTTCTTGCCACAAAAGTCGGAGAAGATCTGTCCGACGATATGATTGATATTAACCTCGAATTATCAGAAAATGAAGAACTAGTTATCAATATTGAGCTGTATCTAGAATTATCCCCATTTTCTAATTTTGATGTACAAAAAATTGCTGAAGAAGCAGTTGAACACGGTATCAAAGCAGCAGATCAGATGTGTCCCCCATTGATTGTCCACATCAAAAGTCAGAATAAGAAATAACAACTTTTTGAAGTTTGATCATGTTACAATCAAATTGTTGCCAAAATCCTCCTTTCATGCGAGATTTTCAATCAAAGAAAGTATATTGTAAAACACATTTCACTGGATTAATTGAAGATCGAGTCCAGAAAACTATTAATCGTTATAATCTGCTTAAAAGAGAGGATCACATTGGATTAGGGTACTCGGGTGGAAAAGATAGTACTGTGCTTCTTGATGTCCTCTCTAAGCTCATTGAACGATTTCCTCAGTGCACATTGACAGCGATAACAATAGATGAGGGAATTAAAGGATATAGAGACGACTGTCTAGAAATCACTCAGAAAATTACGCAAAAGTATCAGATTCCCCATGTAATACTGTCGTTCAAACATATTTATGGTGCGACCTTAGATCAAATCATAGAAAAAAGTCTTACTATGAAACACGCCATGTCAGCTTGCGCGATTTGCGGTATTCTGCGTCGTCGAGCTTTAAATTATGCAGCTAGGCAAGTAAATGCAACAAAAATTGCCACAGCACACAATTTAGACGATGAAGCGCAGTCCATCCTGATGAATCTAGTGCGTGGAGATTTTTCGAAATTTATACGGTTAACTCGTGCTCCTGTTCAAAAATTTGGCTCTCTACTCCCCCGAATTCGGCCATTTGTACGTGTAACCGAACCTGAAATAGTTCAATACGCCTACGCAAAAGAACTGGAATATCATTCGTTTCCATGTCCGTATGCCTCGTCTGCAATGCGGAATGACATTAGGACTTTTCTCTCAGAAATGGAAAAAAAACGACCGAGTACATTACAAAATGTTGTTAATCTTCATGATTCACTCACTCAACATGTACCTAAAGTAACAAACCTTGATCCCCCATTTCTATGTCAAAAGTGCGGTGAGGTTTCCACACATGAGGTTTGTCCTGTGTGTTTGCTCCTAGACAACCTTGGATTTGAAAACCCATTAGAGAAATAAGAAAAGATTAATCTTCGCCAATCTGTAGATACTTCTGCTTGCGATCGATGCGTTTAATAACTCGCTGGTTTTTTTTAATTGACTGAACATGGATTAATCCTTTAACTTCGAGTTTCATTAACGCACGGTTCAATTCCCGTTCTGAAATTTCCCCGACATCATTCTCTAATAATCGAATTAAATCATCCTCTAATAATACCCCCTCACGACGTTCGACTATATTCATAATTGAAAAAATTAAGGGAAATGGCCTCCAATAAGGGTATTTGTTTGTTACCATTTTTGTTACCGCAATTTAAGTTGTATTATCCAAATAGAGGTACTGTGGGGTGGGAATCAACACCCAGTCGTCGCCTGAACTGGGACTCTTGGGTTTCATACCATTTGATCATCTCTGGAGTACAGGATGAATGAACTCTAGACAAAGAGGCTTCAAAGTGGCGCCGTTCAACAATATTTGTGTCTAATCCTTCACGAAGAGCTACCATACCTGCTTCACGGCAAATAGCTTCAATATCCGCTCCTACATAGAATTCAGTTTCTTTTGCTAACCGATCAAGATTGACATCCTCAGCTAATGGCATATTCTTTGTATGAACATTAAAAATTAGCTTACGACTCTTCTCATCAGGAGGAGGAATGTAGACCACCCGATCAAATCGTCCTGGTCTAAGAAGAGCAGGATCGATCATATCTGGACGATTTGTAGCAGCTAGAACTACTACATCTCGTAAGGGTTCTATTCCCGCCAATTCAGTTAAGAGTTGGCTGATGACGCGTTCATTTACTCCGGAGGAGTCACCACTTCCTCTACGGGTCGCAACTGCGTCAATCTCATCGAAGAAAACAAGTGCAGGTGATGCAATACGAGCTTTTCGAAAGACTTCACGAACTGCTTTTTCACTCTCACCAACCCATTTAGAAAGGAGTTCAGGACCTTTTACGCTAATAAAGTTAACTTGACTTTCTGTAGCTAATGCTTTGGCCAATAAGGTCTTCCCTGTTCCTGGTGCTCCAAACAAAAGAACTGCTCGAGGAGGATTAATTCCTAATCGTTGGAAACTATCCTTCTGTTTCAGTGGCCACTCAACAATTTCAGCAAGTTCTTGTTTGATAGAATCCATACCACCAATGTTTTCCCACCTAACATTTGGAACTTCAATGAATACTTCCCGGATTGCAGAGGGATGAATTTCCTTTAATGCATCCTCAAAATGACGATCTTCAACTTTCAGGTTATCAAGAACTGCTGGAGGGATAGTATCATCGCTTAAATTGATATCTGGGAGGATTTCTCGAAGCTTCTTCATAGCGGCCTCACGACCAAGTGCTGCGAGATCTGCACCAACAAATCCATGTGTTATTAATGCAAGCTTCTCCGTATCGACATCTTCTATCCCTGGCATTCTTCGAGTATGGATCTGAAGAATTTCAAGACGTTCATTCATGTCAGGGACTCCGATTTCGATTTCACGATCAAATCGTCCTGGACGACGTAAGGCAGGATCGAGTGCATTAGGACGATTAGTAGCTCCAATGACAATCGTCTCACCACGACTTTCCAGTCCATCCATCAAAGCCAAGATTTGAGCTACAACGCGGCGTTCAACTTCGCCAGTAACTTCCTCTCGTTTAGGAGCAATCGCGTCGATCTCATCGATGAAAATAATACTGGGAGCATTATCCTCAGCCTCTTTGAATATCTCGCGCAACCTAGCTTCACTTTCACCGTAAAACTTAGACATGATCTCAGGCCCTTGAATTGGAATGAAGTGGGCCTCGGATTCATTGGCGACAGCCTTAGCAATGAGAGTTTTACCTGTTCCTGGGGGCCCATGTAATAAAACTCCTTTCGGTGGGTCAATTCCCAATTTCTTAAAGAGTTCCGGATGTTTCAGGGGGAGTTCGACCATTTCACGGATTCGTTGAATTGCTTCTGACAAACCGCCAATGTCCTCATAACTAACTCCAGGCATTCCAGTTTCTGTTTCGGAAATCGGTTTTTCTGAGACATTCAGCTTCGTAGTGTCTGTGATAAGCACAATATCTGTGGGAATTGTTGAGTTCACGATGAATGGGATGGATCTGCCTAAAATAGGTATGAGTACAGTGTCATTCTTAGAAACAGGATATCCAAGCAATTTACGTTTAACAAACGCTTCAAATCCATAATCAAGCGAAATTTGACGAGTTGGTGCAATGTTAACCGTTTTAGCAACTTTGATCTGGGCTTTTCGAATACGAACATTTTCTTCTAAAGAAACTTTAGCATTTCTTCGGATGATTCCATCCATTCGTACAATTCCAGCCCCTTGATCTTCAATGTAAGCAGGCCAAGCAATAGCTCCTGTTTTTTGTCTTCCTCGGATCTCAACTACGTCACCAGTGGTGATTCCAATCTCACGCATGTTGATATCGTCCATCCGAATCTTTCCTCGTCCCACGTCACGCTGTCTGGCCTCAGCGACCTTTAATACGACTTCTTTTGCCAAAATACTCAACCTGTTATGATTATTATCGGAATCCTGAACTTCAATATTGCTAACCAAATCACTGTTTAAAATTGATTTGATATATACCTCATAGTCAATTAATGAAAAAATCTGGTTTCAAACACCAGTTCAAACTCTTAATACTTATCACGGTCAAAAAAAGACAGTCCCTTAAAAAAGATTGTCAATCTAATAATCAATGATCGTTTGAAGCTCAATCTCACAATTATCCACTTCTTCTAGAGCAAGGAGACGATCTTCAAAGTTTTGGAGTGTTTCAGTTCCTTCGTCTGAGTCAGCTGTTTTAACAAACAGTTTAATGGCATATAAGCCAAAGAAAAGCGGTTCTTCTTCTTTCTTTAGAATTTCTAAATCCAACCCTTTTGACAATTCACCCTGGGCACGAGAGACAATCTCATCACGATTGACTTCAGGCGAAGTCGGAATTACTTTCATAATCGATAAAACATTCGACATAATGATTCCTCAACCAGCCTACTGAAATGTTGATCATTGAATAATCGTTATACAAATAAAGAGAATGACATTAGGGGCCATTAAATCCACAATTAGGACAAGTATAGCGGTTCCCAAATTTTCGGCACCGTTCACAACGAATAATGGGAATCATTCCACATGAAGGGCAAGGAAAACGGGTTGTGCCGTGTTGACTAGGCATAATAGCAACTTGACAAGGATTACATCTTTGCATCCGTATGTTTTCACTCATTCAACGAGCCTCGCAGTCTATTTTCCCTGCTCGAAGAAAGAATAATAAATTCTTCTCT
>JAEOTY010000297.1 GCA_016839625.1 Candidatus Hodarchaeota archaeon | reverse complement strand
GACCCACTTCATCTAAGATTATTAATGAATTTGTAGTGGAATTATGAAGAATATGGGCTGTTTCGAGCATTTCAATCATGAAAGTAGATTGTCCAAACGCGAGTCTATCAAATGCGCCCACACGAGTAAAGATTTTATCAGTTATTCCAAGTTTGCAGCTCTTAGCTGGTACCCATGATCCAGTTTGAGCCATTAATACTATAAGTGCTGTTTGTCTAATGAAAACAGATTTACCCGACATATTCGGGCCAGTTATTATATGAAGTTCTTCATTTCCAAGAAAAGTATCATTAGGGACAAATCCGGTTTCTTTCTGTATTTGTTCAAGGACAGGATGACGACCAGCATTAACAGCGATAATTGGTTCATCCACAAATTGTGGTTTACAATAATTATGTTTCAATGCAGTGAAAGCAAAACAAACTAATACGTCTAATTCAGCAATCAATTCAGAGAAACTACGAATATCTGCTACTTCTTGAGATATTTTTTCCCGAATTTCACAGAATAGTTGATATTCTAGCTCTTTTAACCTTTCATCAGCATTCAGAATTTTATCTTCGATTTCTTTCAATCCTGGGGTGATAAAGCGTTCTGCGTTAACTAAAGTTTGACGTCGTACATACTCAGAGGGAATTGACTCCTCTCCTGCATCGCGTAATTGAGCTTTAGTAACCTCGATGTAATATCCGTGAATTGAATTATATCCCAATTTAATATTAAAAGGTGTTCGGTCTTGCTCTTCCTGCTCGATTCCATCCAATATTTTCTTCTGGTTGGTTTTTAGTTCATATAATTGATACAAATTGTCATTGTAACTTGGTTTGATAATTCCACCTTCACGTATTGTTGCTGGTGGAGTTTCGTGTATTCCCTGATCAATTAATTCAGCGACTTTTACGAGGCCCGAAACATCATAGCTTACAATTCTACGGCAAATATAACTCTCAATTTCACTCTGTTTTAAGAAAGTTTTGATCTCTAAGCAATAATTCAATGAGTTTCTTAAAGCAATCAAATCTCTTGCATTAGAAGAACGATAAACTATTTTGGTAATCAATCTCTGAAAATCAGATACATTCGAAAGAAGGTCACCAATTTCTTCAATTACGGATAAATCCTGCTTTAACTGTTCAATAGTGTCTAATCGACTGCTAATAACGTTCGTGTCGCGTAAAGGTTGCAGTAACCATCTCCTTAGTAATCTTGAACCCATGCTAGTACTGATATCAGTGAAAATAGATAATAAGCTGCCTTCAATCTTACCATCAAAAGCATTTCCAATGATTTCAAGGTTTCTCTGAGTATTAGAATCAAGAATTAAGTAATTTTGATTGTCCAGCGTTCGAAGAGACGAAATATTACTGGGATAATCTCTTTGAAGCAGCGAAAGATATGATAAAATCGCTCCAGCTGCCCGAATCCCTTCAATCATTGATCCGCAGCCAAAGCCATCCAACATTTCAACTTCAAAATGATCCAATAACGTCTGATGAGCTGTATCAAAATTGAAAAGAGTTTCATTTTCAGGATAAATGGTTGTTTGTGGAGAAGACGCAATTATCTCTTCTAAAACTGTTTGTAATCTTCCTTTCACTTTTATATCAGGAGTGATTACTTCACGAGGTTTAAAGCGAGTAAATTCATCCTGAAAATTCTCAATAACGTTTTCGATAAATTCTGTGACCAAAAATTCTCCAGTAGAGATATCAACAAACGATACTCCAACCACGTGCGTTTTTTCGTTAATTGCTAAACTTAATAAAAAATTATTTGTGCTTTTATCCAATATCGAAGGTTCATACACTGTTCCTGGCGTTACAACACGAGTAACTCCTCTTTTTACAATTTTCCCAGAAGGAACATTCTTTGCATCTTCTAGTTGGTCAACAATCGCTACCTTATACCCCTGATCAATCATTTTTTTCAAGTACGTATCAATTGCCTTAACAGGAACCCCAGCTAAAGGAATCCTCTCTCCACCTGGCCCCATACTTCTGGATGTGAGCGTAATATCGAGTGCTTTAGATGCTATTTTAGCATCTTCTTCGAATGTTTCGTAAAAATCTCCTAATTGGAAAAAAATAATGGTATCTTTGTGAGCGGCTTTAATATTGTAATATTGCCGCATTGCTTTTGTTATTTTGCCTGGTTTTCCACTCAT
>JAEOTY010000296.1 GCA_016839625.1 Candidatus Hodarchaeota archaeon | reverse complement strand
TTATCCGTTAGTCTACAACGGGTAGACTATCCATTAACCTATGAGAGTGGTGATGTTTTACTCATCGAGACAACTCATCGAGATCTTCCAGAAATATATATGCTTATATGGCAATGGCTTTTCTAGCGTACAAATACTATTATAAGACAGAAATCAGATAAAAAAATTACCATTAAACCTTTATTTTTGGGGCTTTATCATTTGCTTCTGAAAGATGCTGTTGACATATTTTCCAACTTCCATCACGTTTCTCCAGAATACCAGTCCATCGAATTTCTTTCGCTCCCCAAGGTTCTCCATTGAATTCTCCTTCATCATCCACTATTGAAGAGAACCAAACAACATCTTTATTCTGCGAGATTACAATTCTAAGGTTTCTTATTTCAAATCCCTTAGCGACATTACGTGGATCCATCCATCCAAAAATTTCTCAAATTGGTTCCAGCCTGTAGCTGTACTCTTGGAGTCTGGAAAATATGAAAAAAAATCATCATCTTTTGTAAAGATACTTTCAAAAAGCACACGATCTTTTGTCAAAGCCCAACCAAAAGCATCGTGGAGAATTTTACTAATCTCCTGCTTAATTTTAGTTTCATTTAAAGAGGACAAATTAAGTCAACAAAATTTATTTTCAAATAATAATAAATTTAGTGTATTTATATTATTTCTATTCACTTCTTAACAGCTTAACTTTTCTGGACATATTATATCTCAATATGTTTATATTTTTCTAACACTTCTCACGCTTACCAGAAGTTTAGCACCTATAATTACGTAAATACCTCTAAAACCCATTTCTATCACAAAAGGTTATTATTTTGAGTTCATTGATTTATTTCAAATAGCTTTTTGGTTAGTCTAAGTAGATAATCTAAGAATTCTTTTTCATTCTTAACTGGCAAATTTTGAAAAAATAGGTATTGGTGAGTGATTTGATCAATAATGGTAGAATTAGATATTATTTCTTCTTTGTTTATTTTTCTTGAAATTATACCCATATCGATAAGACTTTCAACAACGGGGATAACATTAATTAATTCTTGTGCTGCCCCTCGTGTATCTTGAAAAATCGTTGGATCACTTAACATTGCAATTTCCATTGCTTTAGTGAGTCCCAAATTTTTCTTATGTAACTCAACAAATGATCCAAGTAAGTGTTTTAGTACCATTTCCCAATTCGATTTAGTAGTAATTGGTAAATCTTTCTGAAAAATTTCATTAAAATCAAGTACTATTGATTTAAGGATATCTGGTTTTCCTTTAGGAAAGTATTTGTATAATAAACCTATACTAACTCCAGCAGCCTTAGCAATGCCATGATTAGTAACTTGGAGGTAACCTTTTTGTTCAATTAATTTTTGTGTTGTCTTTTTCAAATTAGAAATTTTTTGAGGCTTGTTTCTGGTTATTATCTTTAATTTTCTCTCAGATTCTTTTTTATTCATTGCTATTATACCTTTTAGATTGTAATTATTCTTTTTCTGATTTGTTCAATTTTGTTAGTGACGTCTCATCACTAACTTTATAAACATATTGGAGAATAATGTTAGTGACGTACAGTCACTAAAATCTTTAACTATTAAATAACTAATTGAAAAAATGGAGAAGAAAAATTGTCTACAAAAAGGAAAATAATTACTAAACTTCCAGATTCATGGCAGGATAGAATTTTATCACAAGTAATAGCTAGTAACAAATGGAAACGCGTTCCAACATTTCAAATGCTGTTTGAATCATTTGTTTTAATGGGTGGCGATCGTAATGACATTACTACAGTTTTTACGGAAGCAAACGATCTTAATACCGATTTTTATAAAGTTGCACGTGAAACAGCAAGACAAAGAGAACAAATTGCACGCAAAGAAACAAAACCTTTAAGCAAGCGGGTGGAATATCAAAAATCTTTACTGCTATATTTTCTTGCACATTGGTTTATTTTTGAAAAATCATTAATTGAAGAGAATTATCATGATTTATTACGTGTTTCTAAAATAATTGATTCCTTAGGAACAGTCCCTACAGAAAAAGTTTATTTAGAATGGGAACAAGGACATATTGCCTGCCGATTACGTGTCCCAAATAATCAAGATAATAAACAAATTCCTCTAATGGTGCTTGCGCAAGGAAATGACACAGTTAAGGAAACTTTATTATATGTTGAGGAGGAGTTATTAAAAAAAGGAATAGCTGTTCTGAATTTTGACCAGCCTGGCTGGGGTGAAAGTTTAATCTCAGGTAATCGATTTGATATTTCTCTAATCTATGATGCTAGTAAGTTAACAAATGAGATATTTAAATTTTTAACAACTGTGGAAGGTATTGATGTAAATAGAGTAGGAATATTTGGATTTAGTGGGGGTGGCACGATGTCCACTATTTTGGCAGCTGCAGATCAAAGGTTCAAAATCATGGTTTCATATGGCGGTTCGATATATGATTTAGGAAAAGCAATCAAAGGATTACCAGCAATGCAAAAAAGAGTAGTTCTGAAACACTATGGAATTTCCAAAGATCAATTAAAAACCCTTATTCCAGCATTTAATTACCAGCGAATATTACCACAAATTAGATCTGAGTGTTTATTGATTCATGGGGAAAAAGATACCCTAGCTCCTGTAAGTACTATACATAAGGCAGCAAAATTAATTTCTGGTTCTGTTGAAAAGCATATTGTTCCTGGCGGAAATCATATGTGTTCAGATACAATGATAGAAAAACAGATACCTTTTATGATCTCTTGGATAAAAAAGAAACTATAAGAATTCAGGTTACTAGCGATTGAAATCGGTTATACCATGTATAAATTCAAGGATTTATGTTTTCCATCACTAAGATAACAATGATTTTTCATGAAATTCCTACTATTTTAATGGGCTTTTAATAAGGTAATTATAGACGTACCTTAACAATTTTTTTTCCACACGCCATTTAATAATTTTATAGGCTATTTCAAAGCTACACCATTTCCAATCTGTATGTTCAGCTGGATTCAACACCGGATCCAGACGCTGATCTATATAATCTATGAAATTATGGAATTGAATCTCTTTTAGTTTTTCTTGAAGTTGATGAGGAGTTGCATCACCCTCATCTTCTCCATTTTCTGAATAAAATTTCTGAGGAATGTCAAGTGGGAGTATAATAGCAGGAGTGTATCCAGTTTCTTCAAAAAGTTCTCTATTTGCACACTCAAGAGGGCTTTCTCCTTTGGGGTGATCAAGGGCGTCCATTGTATCCCCTACTGAGCCAGTTACACATTGCCAATTATAACTCAATGTCGCCCTTTTTAGCATAAGAAATTCTAAATTGCTGTCTTTGTACCTGAAGGGATAAACTGCAACCATCGCTTTCTGAACCACAATAATCACTTATCATTTATTTAATATTGATTATTTTGACCACACTTATTAATTAAATTAAACAGCTTCTTCGGTCGTAGAATATCAGCATTGGACTATCTAGAGTAGACTAATTCAAACAAAACAACATTCTTAATATTTATAAAAGACCTTTCACTTGAAGATAGGTAGATATTCGAGAAGGAAGTTTGGTTGAATACTACTGAGAAGGTACAGAAAAAAGATTTTAGCAAAATCGAAACTTTAAATGTTATAATAATGAGTTTTGCATATATTGGCTTGTTTTTTTCTGGTTTTATTTTTCAAAATCCATCTTATAACCAAATTGTTGGTATTCTGGGGTGGATTATTTGGTTATTAGGTCTAATACTAGCATTCTCTCCAAATATAGTTTTTAAAAACCGAGGAGGGGTTGCGAAGGGAAAATCATACATTCATACAACAAAACTAGTTAACGATGGGATTTATGGGTTGATACGACATCCTCAATATACTGGTGGTATGGTGATCGCTTTTTCTATGTGCTTAATTGTCCAGATGCCATTAACATACATTTTGGCAATAATTGCAATGAATATCGCATATTTTTCAATGGTTTTTGAAGAAAAGCGTCTAATAATAAAATTTGCTTCTCAATATGAGAATTATAAAATTGAAGTTCCTAGAGTAAACCTTCTAATAGGTTTAATACGAAAACTTAGAAAATCTTGAAAATGAAACTTTTGAAAGAAAAGGATTGTTCTTTTGTTGTTCAAAGAGATATGGCAAACATCTTATTTACGCCCGATCTTGATTTATCTAATCATTTCTGTTAGTACAATTATTATTGAACTAATATTCCTGGGTGAAATCTTTTGGGGATTTTGGATATCTTGGCTAGGGTCATTTTTCGTTGCGCGCTATGTATTAAAAGCCTTAGATGAGCTATTCAATCAATTTCACATTACTAATAAATTCAGGAATCTAATAAATCCGTGGATCTTTGCGATTATTGCATTCATATATTTTAGTATGATTACTTTTACTGGATATTTTACTAGAACTGAAAGATCTAATGATGTTATCAGCTACGTTCTTCTTATGATTTTTATTTTTTTGATAATTGCCTCAATTAATCCAGCAATCCGAATTTTCGCAGTAGCATTTCACCGAAGAAAAACTGAAATTTTTCCCATTAACCGAGTCGAATATGCCACTATGCAATGTTTAAAAACTGGTGATTATGGTTTTCTGAATTTAAAAAAGAGACTAAAAAATGTTTTCAATATTTTTATTCCAAACTTATATTTCGACGAAGAGACATCAAAATCCGCGATTTATTATTTATGTGGACTTCGGTATGCTGACATTAAGGAAAATACTGTTTCTTTAACTCAAGAAGGAAAAAGACAGGTTTTAATTTGGGAGAAGGCATTACAAAAACAAGATGAAGGTTTCAGAAGGATATTAAATAGTCAAAGTGTTTTAATCAGATCTTTCATTTTTTTATTAGCTCTAAGCCTTTTAAAGATCTTTGTTGGCTTTTTTAATTCAAAATCATTATTAGCTGATGGATTTGAGAATTTCCTTGATGTTCTTGCAGTAGTGTTAATTGGTTTGGGTATCAAATACGATAAAGAAAAAATTACTAATATCATTATTGCTGGATTAATGTCCTTTACAGCGATAACACTCTTTTATGATTCATTCTTATTGTTATTTCACCCAGAACCTATTTCTAATTCAATTATTATTATTAGCATTTCAATAATATCGATTTTTTTGAATACATACCTCCGAACTTTGAAGAATTTTGTAGGAAAAAAGAATCGTAACTCCTCTCTTGTCGCTAGTGCCATTGACAGTAAAATTAATATCTATATTTCTCTAGGTGTAATAATAGGGGCATTCTGCTCTGATTTAGGAACATCCTTTAATATTCCTGAATTCTATTCTTTAGACGCTATAATAGCAATTTTTATTACCTTCTTCATCGCAAAGGAGGTTTTCGAGATCATCACAGAATTTATCACAGGAGAAGAAGAGGGGATAGATTTCGAAAGCTTTCAAATGAGATATGAACAGTCATTTGAGGAATACATCATTAAATGGTTATTATCAGTTCTTTACAAGGGTGAAGATGGTGAATTTTCACCTGATCGATTAAATCAGCATTTTTTAGATTCTTTGAAAAAAGGAGAGGATTTATATTCGGAATTTGCTCATTTTGGGTTATATATTTTTCAGGAGAAAGGGATAATCTTTGTAATCAATAAATTACTTGATCAGAAGATAATAAATTTATCAAAAGAAAAAGTATTAGCTATTACCGAGAAGGGTAAGTATCTCTACGAAGAATTTTATTCTAGACAACTTTTAGAGGACATACTAGATCCCTTCGACTTTTTCTTTGAATATGAGTACGATTTACGTAGTTTATCCAGAAGAAAAAGAGAGCTTTTAAAGAAATTTGAAAAACAGACCCTTGTTACATCCTAGTTCAATCAATGAAGCGAGAAAAGAGCAATTGAGCGATTATCTTTTTTTCTAGGTGCAACATCAATGGTTGCAGCATATATAACAGATGGGCAATAACAAACGCTCTCTGACATCTTATTATTGAGTGGATAAAATTAAAGTTAATTTTTTCCGCATTATAAAAATTAATTAAATGTAAGATTCTCCAGATCTTTAGGAGAGTTGATATGGTAAATCAGAAGAAAGGGAGAATTTGGTTAAATTTCTCTACACCAGCTATTCTAGCCGCGATTTATCTTTCTTTGCAATTTTTAATAGAATTTCCAATTGCTTTTCTTCTTTACGTGATTCCTTTGTCAAATAATATTGTGATAAATAAATTATTTGTCTTAGTTATTAGTCAGGTGATTTTTACTGCAATATTTATCTTTTTAATCATCCCATTCTTTAAAGTAAAAGATGTTGAGTTTAATTCTATTAACTATACCAGTTTTCTTACGTTTATTACAGTTTTCTGCCTTTTTTGGGCTATATTGATACCTATTACCCTGGGACTTTCAGTCATCTCAAATATTTTAGATATAGAAGTTGATATTTTCAAATACACATTATTGTTGTCAAAGGATCATAGTGATAATCCATTCTCGATAATACTTTGGTTAATAGCGGGTACTTTGGGTGTAGCCATTTTTTTGGAATATTTATATCGGAGAACATTGATCCCATCGTTAGAAAAGCGTGGTATGTCTCCTTTCTCCGCAGTTATGACCTCAAGTCTTGCTTTTGCTCTAGTTAATATTCCATTTAATCTCGGATTTCAGTTTACATTTCTTAGAGAATCTAATCTTTTGAATATATATCTGAGTAGATATAATTTGTTAAATTCTCTTTTTTATTCATTAAACCTTTTTTTTACCACATTTCTTCTTGGACTAGCTTGTGGAATCGTATACATCCTAACAAGAAATATCCTATTTTCAATTATGACACACTGCTTTGGACTGCTACCATTCTATCTGATGGTCTTATTTAACAATAACATAATTCTCATTTCATTATTAAGTCTTTTGATTATTGTGATGAATATTTCAGGCCTTTTTATTGCCTTATACACGCTTTATTCTTTTTTATCTACCTCCTCTCGGGCTAATTGGATAACTATCCTACAGAAGAAGTCATTAGTAGACATTAACCGTGGATTAGTAGGATTTTTTATTATTTTCTTTGGAATCATTATAAATCTCGTGGTATTCCTTGGTTTACTCGCTGAACATGCCCCTATTATGGTCACTCTTCTATTTCACATAGTTTTTCTTGGATTTTGTTTTAAAAATCTGCGAGGAGATTCAATGAGAAATCTCTCAGATCCTGATCATCTTGAATTGAAGGACAGTGCTGATGTAAGTTGAATAGAAATATAAAATTACTTAGTGTTATCTTATCTATCATGATAATGCTTTGGGGAATTACAAGTGGATTCTTTTGGTTAAATCTTTACGATCGCCAGATTCAAGATAATACATGGTTAAGCTCAACACCAGAGGAGCAGGGGATGGATTCAGCAAAGCTTGAACAAGCACTAGAATATATTCAGCAACAAAATATGGCTATTGACTCTTTGTTAATAATCCGTCATGGATATCTTATATTTGAAAAATACCTTAATGTTGAAGAGTATCTTGGTCATACGCAATCCAATCAGGATAATATGCACTCTCTATATTCAGCTACAAAAAGTTTTACGTCTGCTCTTACTGGAATAGCCATAGAAGAAGGGTACATTGAGAATACAAGTGTAAAAGTGGTAGATTTTTTTCCTGATACCACGATTGAGAATTTGGACTCTCGAAAGAAGAATATGACCCTCCAACACCTATTAACCATGACTACCGGTTTTGAATGGGATGAGTGGACTGGTGACAGTGCTGTAAAGATGTTGAAAAAGACGAATCCTGTTAAACATATGCTTGATTTACCTATGAAATATGATCCAGGAACTGTGTTGACTTATTGCACTGGGGCATCTCATCTGTTATCAGCAATTATACAAAAAACAACAGGAAAAACAACTCTTGAATTCGCACGAAAATACCTCTTTGACCCACTCGGTATTTCTGAAGCTCAGTGGACTTATGATCATCAAAATATTAATCATGGTGGTCATGGTTTATCCTTAACATCGCGTGATATGGCTAAATTTGGTTATTTATATTTGAATAATGGCACATGGAATGGGAAGCAGATTTTATCAACTGATTGGATAAACAAATCATCTCAAACCTATAATTCATTTGAAGATAATGTCGGATACGGATATCAGTGGTGGACCTCACCCCAGAGTAACATATACTACGCTAGTGGCCTAGATGGTCAAAGAATATATGTAGTTCCAGAGAATGACATGGTGGTTGTTTTTACAGCAGAAATTTCGAATAATTTACAATTAGATAATTTATTCAATTCTATACTTTCGGCAGTGAACTAATTTTATAGTACCCCTGTAGAACTGTTCAATCAATAGGATGTAAGATCTACCTAGTCAGTATTGAATTAGGTAATAAAGCCATGTATTTTCTTACCTTAACTAACGTCTGAAATTCAATTGGTATAATTCAATTGGGTTAATCTGATATCCTTTTATTCCAATGATGAATCCGTATGTCGTAATACGACATCTGACGAAGTTCATAACTATTTCTCGATGTAATGTCATTTAACAAACAATAATATCTTCTACTGGGTGCTTATCAGTACATATCTAAAAACTAGATTAAAAAAAACTTGTTTTACCACAAAAGTTACGCCTTTAACTTATCTCTTATTTCTATTTAATTAGATATTTTTCATGCTGGATAAAAAAATGACCTTTACACTTAGAACTAAAAATTCTAAAGAGGATATGGAATTCTTTGAGCAGCTGGATTACGAATCCTATAAATCGACCTTGCAAGACCAAGAATTATCAGAGGAAGAAGTACGAAAGAAATATATGGAATTTTTAAAGACAGATCCCATTGATCCTGAAGGATTAGATCATCATATTATTATTGCAGAGGAGGAAGCAGGTGATAAATGCGGATTAATCTGGATATGTAACCGAAAACCATTCTGGAAGTTCAAAAAACAACATCTTTGGATATATAACCTACACATAATACCTGAATATAGAGGTAATGGTCTAGCTCAAATTCTTTTGGTTAAAGCAGAGGATTGGGCTAAGCAACAGGAACTACATATCGTAGCTTTACATGTATTGGAGTCTAATAAAATCGCTCGACATATTTACGAAAAAATGGGATATACGCTTGTTGAGACTCATCAAGAGAGCTGTTTTTACGAAAAGAATCTTCATGATGTGCACTAACCAGCGTTTTTAACAAGAAAACCAAAATATTTTGTAGTCAAGATTTTATGAAACCTAAGAGGTCGCAATTCTTTTAGAAAAAAACTGTTTATATAATTTCGGGACATGTTGCCACTTCTCGTACCATGCGGTGACATAAGAAATTATCAAGATGCCTCCAATGGTGAATAATCCGTATTCTAGAGGAATAATTAATGGTAAACTAAAAATTTTGGGAATTAACCATCCTATTTTTTCATACGAATAGTAATCAATCAAAACAATATACAATTCGATCATAAGATCTAAGAGGAAAACAATAACTCCATATATCCCGACTTCTCGGGTCATTGGTACCAATGACAAACCGAGCAAGAACATAGGAATTGCAATGATAAGAGCGTTCATTCCTAGAAAGCGTGTAAAATACCATACGATACCAACTAACACAGAAAAAAATGCAACAATCGTTTTTCGGGAGATATGCCTATTGAATTCGCTTAGGATGACATTTTTTCTGTTGGTTAGAGCAATTAACGCCAAATTTGCCCCAAAAAATGTAAAAATAATCGGAAGTTCAATTGGAACATGGCCGAATAGAAGTTCGTCGAATATGCTTATGAAAGGAGGGTAATACCAAGAGTTGTGAGTCGTTCCCTGATATTCAACAGCAAAATCTAGGAGCATTGCAATCAATGCCGTAATCAAAATAATGATTCTTTCTGAGAAAGAGAGAGGTTTATTTTCTATATATAAAGCCAAGAAGGATACTGTTAAAAAAACAGCAACAATAAAAAGAATCATATTTCTTACCAATATGGTCAAGTTTTTAACATGTTTTATATCAAGTTTTTTCTGGAATAATTCGGAATCAACTATCCACGTAGTTTATTTACATGAGTCAAAGTCAAGTTATGCAATATAAAAGTTCTATGAAGATATTGAAAAAGATTTATGAATAATTGAATGAAAAGGAACGATGATTTGTTATGTCAAAGGAAGCTGAAAACGTTTCTGAATGGGATAAATGGATAAAAGACTTTTTGAAGATGTGGTTCGACGGTTTAATGGAAGGGATTGACCAATTAGATGAAGAAATCCGCCTAAAGGTGTTGGAAATGACAGGGAGAGCCTGTGCTAAGGCTCATGCCACTGTTTTGTTTGAAAAAGCATGGGATGAATCCAAACAAGATCTTAACTTGTTCATCAAGAAAATTAATGAGAAAATGGGTGCGGAAATATATTCTAGAAAGGGGGAAAACGAATTAATTGCAACGTACGAGAAATGTTATTGTCCTCTTGTGAGCCTAGGGTTAACTAATTCTCCTACTCTCTGTAATTGTTCTCCTAATTGGGTGAAAGAGAATTTTGAAACCATCTTCAAGAAACCAGTTAAGATAACTACTAACGAAACGGTTTTGAGGGGTGGTGAGAAGTGCAATTTTACTGTTTCATTTGAGCTCTGATAGTGAAATTATAAAATGATTCAACGGAAAACTCAATTTTCCTCTAATCTAGTAAAAAATATATGACAACATAGAATCTAGGTGTCACATCTTACTGGAAAGAACTAGGATAATCCTATTTTTTCTTTTTTGAGCGGTGCCAGGAAAGAACAGTAACTGTAGTGATCAAAGACATTAGCACAAATGTTACCGTCCAGCCAGGTGAGGAAATAGAAACGCTGGTGAGTGATTTCCGTGAGTCTTCCACGGTAACTGTTACTTCATCCCAGGCAGAATTACCAGAACTATCCGTTACAGTCAGCTTGACTGTGTAAGTTCCTTCGGCCCAACCAACCAGGGGTAGTTCAATGAGGTCACCTGTCCATTGTCCTTGTTGCTGAGTAACTCCATCCACCTCGATCTGGAAGGTGGCGGGGTGTTTCTCTGTGACATTCCATACCACACTAGCGCTTGGATCTCCAAGTTCTGCCAAGTACTCGCCAACATTGTGGATTTGGGGATATATAATGTCAACTACCTGGACGAAAGTCGTCAGGCTGCGAGTGAGACCATATTGATCTTCAACAACAATGATGAATTCATATGTGCCAAGGCCAAGACCATCAATACTGTAGGTAATATTTACTGATTGATTGGTTAAAGGATATGAATCTACTAGAGTCCCGTTACGGTACAGGGAATACGCTTTTGGATTCAAATCATTGATGGTCCACTCCAGCGTGTTGCCCGTACGGTCTTCTGACATGACTACTAGAGGTGGTCCATCAATAAATGGAGGAGAATAATCTTGTACGGTGACATCAGCCGATCCAATTCCAACATTTCCCGAATCATCAGTCATTCTTAGCGTGAAATTATAGTCACCCACTGGTAGGTTGTCAAGGTCAACTAGAACGACCTTAAAGTGGGGCAGAATGTCCCCTTCATCAACTACTGTCTCGTTCCTGTACAACTGGTAGGATTTGGGGTTGCTTTCATCAATGATGAATTCAAACCAGTTAGGGGTGTGAAACTGTTCATGAGATATGAATCCGACTGGAACGATTGCGGGAGGTATGATATCTTCAACTGTAAGAATGAAGGAACTACTATTTTCATTATTGCTTGTATCGTTAAATACGGCGCGAAACTCATAAGTTCCCTTCCGTAAGTGATCGATGGGAAGGAACACGGTATTGTTGAACGTGGTCCATGATCCATTGTACACTAACGTATCATTCATGTAGATAGAATATTTCGAGGGATTTTTGTCTTCAACGGTCCAAAATGGGCGCTGAACACGTGAACTGTTGTGTTCAAACACCACCATGTCACTTGAGCTGCTTTTGATCTGAGGAAAATCAACATCTGCAAAGGTTAGATTCCACGAATGGTTGTAAAAATTCCCCGCAATGTCGTAGATATGTAATTCCATAGGATTCTCACCTATTTTCAATTGCAACCCATCCACAGACATGTTAGTGAGGATATTAGCACCCCATGTACCAGCCAGCTGCGCTTTTTTATAAACCACAACCTCCCAGTAAAGTGGATAGGAATCAGTTGCCGTAAAGTTGACTGTTTCACCGTGTCCTTGGATAGCACTCGATCCAGGAGAAGTAAGAAGAACAAGATCATTCGTATCAGCACTACCGATGTCGAGAAGTAAAGTTGATGACACACTGAATCCGCTCATGTCAGAGACAACAAGCGTGAAATTCCAAGTCGCTTCTGTTAGCGATCCAGGTAATAGGATATAGGTTACGTTCCACGTGTTCAAACTACTATTAGAATCACGCCAAACGAGGCACTCATCCTGTGGGATAGCTGTTCCATCCAAGAATAGGGTTACGTTCAAAGGATAAACCTCAGAAAATTGCCAATTGAACGCCAGAGTGTAGTTCCAGTTCACTGGGAGAGCAAAATTACTACCTGTTGCCAATACATACGCAGTAGGATGAAAGTCATCATGCCACAAAAGCTGGATTGATGGGTCAATAATCGGTGGATCATAGTCCGTTGGGTCAATTTGAACCCAGACCATGTCCTTCTTTTCATTTCCAGTTGTATCGCTGAAAACAACAGTCACATTGTAAAGCCCTGGCACCCAAGTTGCTCCAACATTGTCCTTCATAATTACATGAATCTTTTCTCCACTAACCCAACTGTCACTACGCCTAAGGGTTCCATTTACAAAAACCCAATAAGAATCTGGATTGGCATCAATTGGTATCCAAGAGGGGCCTAAGTTCATGGTCCAAAATTCCTCTTCTCGTGGATACACAATAGTGCACCCGTTATACTCCTGAGAACTGATACCAGGAGGCGTCAAATCGGGTTCTAGAACATTGACCGTTACTTCATGCATAGAATAAACTTGTGAATCTCCCTCGGAACGAATGATTATTCGGAAAACATATTCCTGAACTGGAACAATTGTTGGGTCAGGGATAGATAGTCGTACAACAATGTTGTGGGTTGATCCGTGATAGAGGTTATCGATATGAGTCTCTTCAAGCGATAAGAAGTCTGTCCAACCATCTACAGAAATCGAATAATTATCCATTATATTTCCTGTATTTGTCACAGAAAGTACAAACTCTTGTTCATAATTTGCAAATAATGTACAAGTATTTGGGATTAATGTCGATGACACATTGAAAAAAGGTAAAAATTCGATTGTGTGGGTAGTTAATTGTTGGATTGATAGATCATTTTCACTGGTGGCATTTATATCCAAAGTATAGGCTCCAGGTAGAGGAAAATAGTCTGTCGGATGGTAAGTAAGATTAAAAACGCCCGTAAAAGACTGACCAGCTGTATTGAAGCGATCCACAGAAAAATTTGATTTCCACTCTCGGGTTGTACCCTCAACACCCTGTAACACCCCTTGGACAGTGAAATTGTCAGGAACATTCCCTAGATTTGTACCAGAGTATCCTATTGAAAAGACTTCTCCTGGTGAAACCGAAATCACCTCTCCATCAGGCTTATCAGGATTGAAATCCAAACCATATGTCACAGGGGGTGTGTACACCACATTTCGCGTGATAGAGATAGGATAATCTTTCGTCAAAGATTTTCCTTGACTTCTAGCGACCAAGGAGAAACTAAGGGGATTGGGCGGCACAGAGGGGTAATCAGGCGCGTGTATTGTCAGAAATGCAGTGTTTTTTCTTGATGGACTGATGTCATAAACGGTAGGATACCTGTCAAAGGAAGCGGTGAATCCTACGGGGAGATTTATCACTTGCAGTTCAATGAAATCTTCATTGTTACCCAATGAAGTGAGGTCAACAGAATAAGCCTGGTCTTGGGCACTTAAACTGGATTCATTTAAGGAGGTGATTTTCATGTCAAAATCGTAATTTGCATCACGTACTGGAGCAGAAGTTCCAGTAGAGTAATGAAATGTGGAAGAAAGTAGTGGATAAGTACTTAACCGATTATAGAACCATAATTGATAGAATACAGAGCCCACTGTCCAGCTAGGTGGAGAGTAAGGAATAAGGGTGTCTATGGGGAGCTTGAGCTTCGGTAGAAACCCATATTTTCTTGGGCCCCAAAAGTCTTCTGGGTCACGAATCGTGCGAGAAGTATCCCAACCCGCATTGAGATGATAACCTAGGGCCTGTATATGCATTTTCGGATTGAAAGTAAGACTCTCCAAGCAGTAATTTAGCTCTGATACAGAAAAACGAACACTAGAACCAGCCATATGAGAGGGAAGCGTGAACTTTAAACTGTTGTATTCCTCGCCATTAAGACCATACTTAAAATCATTTTCTAACGTATACAAATGGTCCCAAGCTGAAAATGTACCATCGGAAAGATCACTAATTAGTCCACTTTTAGCTGTCTGACAAGATGGAGCCTGACTATGTTCTTCCCCCCAAGCCATCAACCGACTAGACTGCCACCAATCAGTAGACACAGTAAGTTTAGCTGTTACTCTATCACAGAACATTACTGCATCGAATGCACCAAGCCGTATCCAATCTATTAATTGGGGCTTCTCGTTTAGGGGAGCCATTTTTGCAATAGGGAGGTAGGAATTAGTGTGTCTTGGCGTGACTGTATCTGGTTTCGCCAGGTGAAGATACCCCCCAGCTTGTTGGAAGCGATTCTCCCATAATGAGTAGAATCCGTTATCCCACCCAAATTGATTCCAACTCCAGATATTACCCCTTGGGTTAGGGAGCCACAGAAGGCCTGGTTGATCACCTAGTGGTGTCCTAAAATCTCCTTCTATGAACGTTTCGTTCGTCTTAAGAAATAACATATCAACAAGGGTCCACCCCCAACACAATCGTATGGCTCTTTTTCCTGTTATCCAATCCATAAACTCATCGTATTCATCTACTTCTCTGTAGGCTTCATCCCATACATAATGGAATACCTTGAAATCAGTCAGTGGAACAAGTCTTAATGATAAGGTCCCTTCAAGTGGGCGAATGGCAACTTTCAGTTCGCAAAGGTGATCAATAAAACACTCCTCGGGATACGAGATCTCAACTTCAACTTTAAAATTCAACTTGAATATAATATTATACCAACAAGCCAATTTCATGAAGTGGTATGTTCTTTGGTCCCTCTCTTGGCGGGCTGTCTGATTCCCAAACGATTCATATAATGGAAAATACCAATCGGCCCAAGGATTCGGCCAACCTCTTCTTTCCTCTTCAAGCCAGATGAGTTCGTGATATTCGTACCAAATGGCAGACGATTCAAAGCCAATATTCACTTCTTTCTTCACAGTGCGGATTGAACTTGATTCGCTTTCCATATTCACACTTTTTTTCTCACGAATGATTGGAATAACCAGATCATCCAGTTCACCCGCATCACATTCTGTTATCTTTATTTTCGGAGTACCTACCATCATTTTCGTGCTTGTGAGAACACAATCACCCGTGTAAGTGGTTTGGGTCTTAATCATGGAGTCCGACTTATCTAGCAGGACAGTAGATGACTCTGTTTCCGTCGAAGATCCAAAATCGAATGGGGTTATCTCAGGATCCACCATAGTATCCATCCAATCCTGAGGTAGGCTCGTTGCCGACAGATCGTCTGCAAGGAAGGAAAGATCAGGTAGCTGCGACTGAACGGAGGAAGGGAGGTTTGAATCCAAATCTTGTCCATCAGGAGGTTTATCCAATAAATCCTCACCAAATGGTGGATCCAGGTCTTGCTCAACAAGTTTATCTAGTTTAACACCGTCGAATCCTTGGTTCGTTACATAAGGCGATGTCTGTAATGCTAGGAGGGTGAGATGCCCCGTAGTAATGGAAGGAATCGCAATAATACCAATAAAGACTGCCACAAATAAAAATTTTGAGCTCCGAACGTATAATAAGCAAAAATGATGTAACTTTTTCATAGGTTGTTCCTCCTAAGCTGATCTTGTTCTCTTTTTCTTCCTGCTCTGCGTGAGATGGCATATAGGAGAAGGATAGCCAATAACGTCACGAATTCAAACCCAGGTGACCGTTGTACAACTGATGGCCCTACAATGACAAAAACCTCATCAACCGTTCGGTGTCCTGCGGTATCGTAGACGATCAAACGGATTGTGTATTCTCCTTCTGGAAATCCCGAAATGGTAAATTGAATCGTCTCAGAGGTCATCCCAGTTAGCGACTCTGTTTGCAGTTGCTTCACTGTCCCATTTGCATGGACCAGAAAAATTTCATAATATGCGAGGTTTTCATCAGAAGTCATCCAAGTGATGGTTGCATTTTCAGAACTGGAGACTGAGAGGGAATCGGGAGAAGAAAGAACTGGTGGGTTACTGTCTCCTGTGACCTGAACTGTAATACTTCGGGACGCTGAGTTTCCAAAGATGTCACAAGCGACCAGCGTAAAGTTATACGTACCTATTGCTAGACCATCTAATGACACCATTACTTTCTGATTGGGGTCAAACCAGGGTAACTGAGAAATCCTTGTACTGTCTAGAAACACTTCAATGGATCCTGGATGTTCATCAAACACGCGGAAAGTGGCAATATTTCCACTTGAATCAAACTCTATGCTCAGATCAGACATTAGCGCAATTACAGGAGCAGTGGACTCGCTTTCCATTCCCGGTAAAACGGTAACGAGTACCACACTGGAATTCCAGTTGCCTGACTCGTCCCAAACGGTCAAATTGAGTTCCCAGGTATTTACTGTTAAGCTTGTAAGCAAGTACTGGATGATCCCCGTCGACCAGTAGCCTTGCTTGACTAATGTACTGGAATTCTTGTAAATGACATACCTATCGGGATAATCATCCGATACTTCCCAAACAATGCTTTTTGAACTAATTTCATATATTTCCAAATCTACAGGACTCGAGACAGATGGTGGGTTCACATCAGGCGGGATCGGAGTAACAGTGACTACTGTGCTAGCTGTTGCGTTGTTTCCAGATAAATCAAAAACAGTGACTGTAATATTCCATATGCCTACCTGAAAGCGATCAATTGAGATGTTGAAGGCTCCACCGCGCCATGGATAGTAACCTTGTTTTGTCTCGTTGACGAACCACTGGTACGCCTTGGGGTGGTCATCACTGGCGTTCCAGGTGAGATAATTACCATCTGTCCCTTCAACGTACTCGAGGGGGGCTGGTGCAGTAACAGTTGGGGGGATGACATCAGGCACGTGAGGCCCGATTGTGACGAGTACCGAATCACCCGTCCATCTTCCTTCCCAGTCGTAAAGCACGCACGTAAAATTATGTACCCCAGCCGTCAATGCCTGAGGATATCGATCAATAGGATCTAGACGAGCTGTGATGTTCTCGCCTGTCCACGACTCGTTATAAACTGGTGTACTATTGAGTAATATGACTGCTCGCCAAGGGTGTTCATCGTCACCTGTCCATGTGATAGAATAGCCTATACTCCCTTCTTCAAAGAACAGATCAGTGGGTGAGTTAATCGTGGGCGGTGTGACATCAGGTTCTTTTACGGTTACCCAGACTGTATGAGATCCAGTTATGTCGTAACTGTTGAGAATGTTCAGAGTAAAGTTGTGTAGTCCCGTATTAGTTCCATCAAGAGAAATTAGGATCGTATCCGTCCAATTCCCGAGACCCCGACTTCCAATAGCAATGACGGTTTCATTTCGATACACGGTATAACTGTCATGGTAGGTTACGTTCACTGTCCATGTTAGACTATACCCAGTCTTCCCAAAAGGTATCGAAAAATTTTTTGGCCCATTAATTACGATACTCTGAGGTCTGGGGATTAGCTCCGCTCTAGGTAAAGGATCAGCGTTGTTAGCGGGACCAGTAATAACATAAAGATTATCAACGAAACCATCATTGTCAATATCGGTGGGAGTCAAATCGTCCCAGTAATTGTAGGAAAATAGATTATTTGTCCCGTTATCATAAGCTTGAGTTCCACTCTCATTGTTCTGGATAAAAGAATTCCAAGTGATTTCATCGTCATTACTTTCAGTATGTAGTTCAATCCCGTAACCTGTACTGTTATAAACGATATTTCGAGAAACAGTTGCTCGATCACCATTCCATAGGAAAATTCCTTGCTGGCCAGCGTTTGTTATTGTGTTATTAGTAATAATAGCATCATTACATACACTTTCTATCGTGATACCTCTACCTCCTACACCCGTAATAATGTTCTCTGTGATAGTAGTGGCACCAGTATAGTGAAAGACAACCACCCCATGCGCCCCAGCATTGGAAATGGTATTGTTTATTACATCATTACCGTTACTGATTTCACCTATCAGGATTCCATGTGTATTTACATCTCTAATGGTATTGTTAACTATTTCATTATAAGCACTATAAGGGATGTATATTCCACACCCTGATCCAAAGGAGAGGCCAGCATTTAGAATATTAGTAATACTGTTATTGGCAATGATGTTATCTTCGCTGCTAACTAGTGCGATAGCAGTACCAGAGCTGTTGAAGCTATTACCAGCAATCACACTGTTAAACATCCCGCTAATAACATAGATTCCAGTATTTGCTATGTTTGAAAAGCTATTATCCTGGATAGTGATGTTAGAAATCTCAAGAACGAGTCCTCGATAGCAGTTTGTTACTGTGGTTCGTTTAATTTGGCCGTTCGTGACATTCTTTAGCGAAATGCCTGCTACTCCTGTATTTGTTACACCATTGATCAACACATCTTCAATATGGAAGTGAGCGGTGGTGTTGGTAATGTTGATTAATACACTTTTATTGCTAGTGAATTGATACCCTTCAATTAGATATGGATCATTTAATGTCCCATCGCCAGAACGAGCGAGATCAGCAAAATCGCTATTTTCATTAATCCAGATGGGCGCAACACGGGGATAGGAATCGGTATTTCCGCCAATGATAGAATATATCGAGTCGACGAATCCATCCGTGTCCGTATCAGGTACAACATGATCATTCCAATGGTTATAATCAAAAATATTATTTATCCCATCATCATAGGCTTGAATTCCACTCCCATTATTATGGAGGAAGGAGTTCCATTCTACTTTGTTACTCTCACTTGTGGTGTCTAAATAAATACCGTACTGACTGTTGTTAAAGAGGACATTCCGATTCACAACACTATCATTGCTGGCAGAAGATAAGTAAATACCATTAGTAGCGCAGTTGGATATTGTATTGTCCAAAACTGTGCTGTTACTACTGGTTGATATATGAATACCAGTATTACAATCAGTGATTCTATTACTCGCAAGAGTATTATTTTGACTCGTTGAATACAACCAAATACCAATATTAGTAATGTTGTGGAATGCATTCCCCGAAAGACTATTATCGCTGGTATTGTCCATAACAATACCATTCTGAAGGTTGTAGAACGAATTATTAGAATAAGTATTATTATTAGCATTTAGGAACGAAAAGATAGCATGGGATATACAATCGTGGATTTTATTATTGGTAAAAAGATTATGGTGAGTATTGGTAACTATATATAAAGCGTTATAGGTACAATTGAAAATATTATTGTCAGAAATCGTATTATTGTAAGCTTGTGTTCCCATAACGATTGCATAATAAGCACAGTTGAAGATTTCATTGCTAGATATTGTATTATTTTTGGCTCCATAAGAGAGATCAATTCCTTTTGAGCTAGGACCAGTAATGTTATAAATTATATTACCAGACACAATATTATCTTTAGAGGCACCAGTATAGATATTGATACCAACTTTTGTAATATTATAAATCGTATTATTTACAACAACATTATTCTCGGAAGATCCTAGAGCGATTCCTCCATCGCAATTGTAAATAGTGTTGTTATCAATTGTACCATGTATAACATTCGTCAGTATGATGCCTCTAGCATTAATATCCGTCGAACCATTGATCGTCACGTTTTCTATACGGAAATAGGCAGTGGTATCCGTGATGTTGATGCCTGATACCCCCCCAGCTACTATGGTAATGTCTTTAAGGAGGTATGGATCCGTATCACTCCCCGAACCGCTAAATCCTGCTGCACTAAAGCCAATATTGTTAGTAATGGTGATAGGTAGGTCTTGAATACGGTCTACTTTAGATTTGATCACAAAACCAGGGTTGATTTGATTATTATCCTCTGTGACCCTGTTACCCTGATCATAAACGAAGGTTGGTATAGCCAGTATGAGTAACACAACTACCAATCCCCCTTTAATTTTACTTATTATTTGCATTCAGACACCTCATGTACCTATCAAAGACTAGATTTCAAGAATGTAGGGAATGATGGTATTTTTATCCCCCCCCATGATCGATAGAAGCCTCTTTTTTCTTTACTCACAGATTGTCCTATTAATCGTGATATAACAACTACGATTGAAATCAACCTAAAAAGTATTTTCAAACTTCAATCCGTCTCAATTCTTCAATAGCGGAAGAAAATCTATCTTGGAAAACATACAAATTATGAATAATGAAATAATACTTTTTGTTTTTTAAAGCTTTACAATTAACTCTTATCTACTTTCCTTTTTTTAGTGACTTTAATGATGGACAGAATTCTCCCCTCTCCCAAAAAAAGATTGTGCGTGGAAAGACGTTGGATTTCCAACGTGTTATTCGTCTTTTTTGCCAAAACATACGTACAGAAAGTACTCTTCCTCGCTCTTTTGAAAGCAAAGAGTAAGTCTTAGACTCATTTTAGGAGATATATAATCGGAAGCTGCGTCCCTACTTTACTTTTTCATAACACCTGAATCATCATTACGATTTGATTTATCAAACATAATATTTAGTTGTAAGGAGCGCCAATTTATTGTCACTGCTTAACATAAATACAAATAATGTCTTGAAAAAAACCCAAAAAAGAAGAAAAAGGGAGGAGAAGGAATTAGGTTAAGATTCCTTCGCGCTCGAAGACCTTGGAGGCAATGAATAAACAGATCAGGATCATTACAATCATGTATCCAAAGTGGAAAACTAAGTCCATCGCAATTCCTCCACCAGGTAGATTACGCGTTAAAGCGCCAGATGCATATGTCTGCGGATACATTCCTTTGGATAAAATAGCTAATGCGTGAGCCCAGGGGATAATGTAGAGAAAGATCCCAGCTCCACCAAAAGCATTTTCTGGAACACCTCCAAACATACCGATCATACCAACGCCAATGGCTGGGAGCATCATGACCATACTGTACATAGATTCAGCTGAACGAACATCCTTTGTCAAACTGGCTAATGAAATCCCGATACCAATTGCTACGAACGCGGAAAGAAACATCATTGATGCAACCAAAACCATCACGGTAGGCGTAACTTCAATGGCAAAAACAGATGCATATGCATCAGCACCATTATCACCACCACTGGCAACAGAGTTTATAATAAATGAAAATAGTAATAGACCAATCATATTCATTAAAGCGAAGATTCCAACAAGAACCATCCCAGCAAGAAGTTTCGAGAGGAGAATGTTGAATCGGGAGATGGGTAAAGCAAGAAGAGACTCCATAGTCTTCTTTTCACGCTCACCAGCAAAAGAAGAACTCACAAAGGGAGCAGGTGCTAGAACAGCAACCATAATAGAAATCATGGCAACTAAACCAACACCAAACCCTGCTGCGGCTCCTTCTTCACCTTCGAAAACAATAGTCGTTGGTGAAACAAGCACAAGCTTGTCCTGATCAGTTGGGACATGAAAAGTGAAAGGTGGTTGGTATACGATAGTAAAAATACCAGCCTCAAGCAAACTTGATCCTAATATTCCGCCAGGAAGAGAATATAATTCAATCTGGGGTGGAATTGTAGGTGGGAAGGCAGTAGCATTATATGCTAAGTAATCAAGAGTAAAATTCTCAGGTATTACAATACAAGGAGTATAGGAGCTAGCTGTTTCGGAATCATTTATTGCATCTATCAGCACAAAGTAATCCAAATGACTATATTTAGTGTGATTGATTATCGCTCTAAAAAGAATAGAGTTATTGTTTTCAGTCTCATTATTTAATTTTTGAATGAAAACCTCTCCATAATTAAGAGAATCGTTCCCTTCATCATAATTTACGACATAAATAGTAACTCCTTCTTGAGACGTGAACATCGTCAACCCAATCAACATTTGAACCCCGCCCTGCATGGCCCACATGAAGATCGGCATCAAAACAAATGTAAAAATAACATACCGAGTCCGTCTGGCACTCTGTAGTTCCTGTTTAATTAATGAGGTTATTTGTTTAATAGTACTCATTTTTCAATCACCCACGTCTTAAAATACGAGAGAATAAGCCACCTTTTTTCTTTACACTAATCATCTCCTCTTCTAAAACCCCTTCACCTGTGGCAAGACCTACGAAGACATCCTCAATATCAGCCTGTTTAAATTCCTCTTCTAACTCGTCAGAACTTCCAACTGCAGCGAGTTTCCCTTTCACCAGAATGCCAACACGATCACAGAGCTCTTCCACCTCTGATAAATCATGTGTTGTTAAGATGATAGTTTTATGATATTCTTTTGACAGTCTTTTAATTAGATTTCTTACTGTTCGGGCGCCTAGTATGTCAATACCTGTAGTTGGTTCGTCCAAAAAGATCAAATCTGGATCCATAACTAAAGCCCTCGCAACGAGGACTTTTCTTTTCATCCCACCAGAAAATTCTTTGGTAACATCATTTTCACGGCCTCTAAGACCTATCATATCAATAAGTTCTTCTGTTCGTCTTTTGACTTCTCCGTTTGGCATATTACCATAGATTTGTCCATAGTACATTATATTTTCTCGTGCAGTCAAATTTTCATACACATCTGCTTCTTGAGGTAGAAGGCTTGCTTTTTCTCGAATAGCCATAATATCTTTCTCGATATCAAAAGGACCATAACCATTGTATTGAATTCGGGCTGTTCCAGAAGTCGGTTTAATCAATCCGATTAATAACCTAATAAGAGTCGTTTTTCCAGCTCCGTTAGGGCCAAGCAGCCCGAATACTTCTCCTTTTCGAATAGAAAGAGAAACGTTATCGAGAGCAATGTTATTTTTGAATTTTTTTGTTAAATTCTCAATTTCAACGATATTCAATAATTTATCACCGCTAATTTGGTGTAGAAAGACAAAGAGTAATGCAAACTCTGTATTTTGCTAATCTGAGTGTGATTTTTAAAGGGATTTTTTACGGAATCATAGAATTTATATTGTTGGAGTTCAAATTCAAAAAATTCCATACCCATTTCTTTCTTCACCTGTTTTTTTTCTTGATTTGTGTTTATATTTTCGATTAATCTAGTCAGAAAGTTTCTAGAATCTGATGAGGATTCGAAAAGGAGATCATTTAGAAAGGATCTCCTTGATTTCCCTTAATTCTGCCACCATGTCTTTGTGGAATCCCTGATCAGTCGTTGGTAAAATTAACCGTGGCTCTAATTCTGTGGCTGTAGCATATTGACCACGAAACTGACGAAGCGCTTCTAAGATAAGGTCTCGGACTTGAGTGAAGTTATTGATTCCTTCAATTTTGGCTTCAGGACCCGTTTGCTGCCCTGACTTCCCCGCAGTTTCAATTTGAACTGTTCCAATGCCAAGCAATCGATCATAGACACCATACCGCGAGCTAACGTTGGTGATTGTTCTAAAGGGAATGTGCTTGATAGTACGATTAATGATCCCCTTTTTGACGATAACTTCATTGTCTAAAATGGCAAATTCCATTTTTCGTACGTAATAATCAACTAAAACTGCTAAGATTGGTATTAATCCAAGCCAAAATAATAGATAAAAGAGGACAAGACCTGGACTCGAGGCTGCAAGCCATTGGCCGAATTGACTGTCAGCGGGGTCACTGTCAAAGGAACTTACAAATATTATAAAACCCGCAAGACCAAAAATGCCAGTCGAAATCCCTATAAAAGCTGTTATGATATACAGAAATAATTTATTGCGGAAAGCCGCAAGAGGATAGAACGGCTTTCCTTTCACAAGTTCTTCACCATACAATTTTTTATTCACCAATTTTTTCACACTTTCACTTTTCGGAGAGAACCTTTTTAATTTCTCGTAACTCGTCTAGGACTTCTCTCTGGTAGACTCGATCTCCGAGTGAGTCTTCGACTGGTTGGATAGGTTCGGTAGTTGTGGCATACTGTGCACGAAATCTGCGAAGTTCAGTCAATACAACATCCCTAACTTCCCTAAAATTTCGAATGCCCTCTATTTTTTCCTCAGGCCCAGTTTGTTGACCAGATTTCCCAGCTGTTTCGATCT
>JAEOTY010000295.1 GCA_016839625.1 Candidatus Hodarchaeota archaeon | reverse complement strand
TCAACATGGAACTCTTGGAGACAAAATTTATTCTAAAATTGCGAAATCACTGATCCGTCTGGGACTCCGTAGATTTACTTTTCTAACAGCTCCTCGTATTGTGTTCATAGTTCAATTTTAGTATATTAGAAGATCAATTTTTTTTTACAACCTTCTACGTGAAGCAACTATCTTTAGCTTATTTTTGATTAATAACACCATTTAAACATCAATAAGTGTAAGAAACAGTGAAATTTCTAGTTAAAGATTTATACTACTTTTTTGAATCATTCCCATCCAAAAAATTATGTTATATGAAATACCAATAAAATAATCTGGTCATAAAATAGTTGAATATGGAGGATCCCTTGAATGTCAGCTTTAAAAAAGACCCTCAGTTATTTGTCTGATGGAACCATTGAAGAAATCAAGGATAACACTAAAATATTTAGACTGCATTCATATGAAAAAAATCCAATTATTAGTCCAACAGATCTGGGATTAACTTGGTATGAAGATGAGCAATATCTTCTTGGATCAATTTTCAATTCAGGAGCAGCTATGTTCAATGAAAAAGTCATACTTAGTCCGAGAGTTCATGCAGAATATCAAAGAGGACAATTTTTCGATGAAACGCTTCAAATAGAAAGAATTGGATTTAAGAATTATATTTCGAAGATTTGGATACTTATTAGTGAGGATGGCATTAACTTTGAAAGATATCACAATACATTAATCAAAGGTGATGGTACCTATCACAATGATTTTTTTCATGGAATTGAAGATACGAGGATCATTAAAACCAGCGAACGCTATTTTCTAATCGGATGTGGGAAAGTTTCTCCTCCCTTTCAAGGTTATTTTGGAAGTAAGGGTGATCGAATTGCAATATACTCAACACAGGACTTTATTGAGATTAATTATCACGGTATAATAGAAGATATTGACATGCGAAATGCTATAATATTTCCTGAAATCATTTCTGGTGAAAATTATATCCTACTACGTTTCGGAAAAAACATTCATATTGATGTTATGGAAGCAGGAATGGACCAATTGCTTCAACCTTTCAAATATAGACCATTATGGGATAAGGTCTATAAACGTCAGAAACAGACTATACTACTTGAAGTAGGACACTATCCCCATGAGAAAGAGAAGATTGGTCCAGGACCACCTCCTATTCGGACAGAAAAAGGATGGTTGTTAATTTACCATGCTGTTGGAGAAATTATTCCCTCCATTGGTCGTGTTTATGGTCTGTATCCAAAGATAAATAGAAGTTATTCAATCTGTGCTGCTCTTCTTGACTTGGATAACCCTACCAAAGTGCTATGTCGGACAAAGAATCCAATTTATATTCCTTCAAAATCATGGGAATTATATGGTAATGAAATATATCCAGTAGATATCCCTGCTGTTGTCTACCCTATGGGATTAATTGCAGTAAATAATAAAATGCTTTTGTATTGTGGAGCTGGAGATAAATATGTGGTTTTATTGAGCTTTTATTTAGACACTTTTGTTGAATATCTTTGGCGTGAATGTAGACTATGAAACAAAAAAAATCTCCCAAGACTTAAATTTCGACTACTCAGTTTATTTTTCTAAAAAAAAACACACACGCAGACGAAGTCGACGTAATAGTAATCGCAATGACTATTTCGACCCATCTCACTGTAATCCACGTATCCAGAGAAGAGACAGATGACGTTATTAATTTGTGATTAATAATTCCTTATATTCTTTTTTTACCGTAATTCCTGATTGTTTAATTGAATTACATAATTTAAAAGCCCTAAGAGAAGGGTAGGTTAATTCATTATTTGATATCTAAAAGTTTAATTGTAAAAAACAATTTTTTCCCTGCTAGAGGATGATTAAAATCAAGTAACACATGACTACTAGTTACTTCTATAACTGTAGCGAGAATTAATCTCTCATCTTTGAGCTTAACATCAATTAGAGTGTTTGTTTTTAGATCTCTTTCTTTAAGACCTTTAGGTATTTTCTTTATTTTTTTAGGGTTATACCCACCATAAGCATCTTGAGGAGATATTTCAACTTCTTTTTCTTGACCAATCTCCATTCCAATAATAGCGTTATCAAGCCCTTTTACTACTTCACCTGCCCCTACTTCAAATCGTAACGGTTTATCTTCTTCAGATCGATCGAAAATGGTATTATCACGTAATTTTCCGATATATTTAATTTCTACTATGTTCCCGATTTCAACAATTTTATTCTTCGACTTTTTTTCTTTAGATACTTCCATTTTTCCTTCCCTTCTATTATTTATATTTTCTGAGCTCCTTTTATATGACCTATTCAATCTAATTCCTTCAATTCTCCAAAAAAAATTTGGAGAAAAAAGGGGGGAGATGGGAATAGACACTGTCATCAAACGAAAATTGCTTCTTACTTAGTAGCAGCTAATGCAATGTCAGATTCCTTAACAGTCTTTCGGCCAGAGTGACGAGCAATCTCGACTGCATATTTGGCAATGGAGAGCCCTTTCTCTGTGAGAATCTCATTCATATGTTCAATCGCGCCAGTAGAGACTCTTTTTCCTCCGGCTTCACGAATTAATCGCTCTACTCTTGCAGATGCAAATCCTGTCATATTTTTCACCTTTTCTCCTATATAGTGACAAAGTGATTCATTTCATTCTTTTTTCTAAAATTTTTGATTAAAAGTCATCTTTTACGTTGTTAACTCAGCTGATCATGTGCTAGCTTAATATCAGTTTCTTTGATGGTTTTTCTTCCATAATTTTCGGCAATTTTAACTGCTTTAGAAGCTATCTTCATGCTGCGAGCAGTTATAATTTCATTTAATTTAGTGATCGCATTTGCGGACACTCTGTGAGCCCCTGCATTCCTAATTATATTCACTACTCTAGCTGCTGCAAATCCTTTCATTTAATGCCCCAATTTTAAGTGATTTTGAACACCTAGATCAAATTTGTCAAGTATTGATCTAGGTTAATTTTTAAAAAAAACTAAGCCATTTTTCTAGGATATAATCATTCTTCAATTGATCTCATATATGAAATTTCGTTTTTTAAGTCTTTTGATTTCTAAAAAGGATTATTTTGTAAAATAAAATCAAGATTTAATTATTACAAATTATATACTGCCTTTTATGGTAAAAAAATTAAATTAATGGTATAATCAAGTCAAAATTGATAAAATAAGTCTTAAAATTCGTATTCTAAATTCCTCATCATAATGCCTAGTAAAAAACTAAAGAAGATGAAAATTGGAATTATCTAAAAAAGTAACGCTGATCAGGGTAGAAGAGATCACTGGAGGCCCTGTAGAATTGTCTACGGAAATCCTTTCACAGTCTCAAACTGTTATATAAAAATCAATAAGAATTTTTCTCTAAAGCTGATCCTTCTCGAACATTAACCTGTAAATAAAACTCATTTGCTCTAAGTACAAGTTTTGCTTTAAGCATAGGATACTTTAAAAGCTCCTTCTGGTCTGATTCAATGACGAACTTGGTTTTAATCCTTTTTTCAACTGTAGCAATAGAAACAATGATCTCCTCTCCCAACTTGATACTTAAAAGCCTTTGATCTAAATCCATATTTAAGCCTTTGAAGATATGTTTTTTTTTGGGCTCTTTTTTATATGTAGATACGACTTTGTCTCTTGCTCTTACTACAAGATTAGCTGGAAGATTATACTTTATCCTAATATCTTTATAGGTTAAGTGATGCAAACCAATGGAATTGAAGCATCTTTCATTGAAAGCGATTTCACTGATATTGTTGCAGACCTCTCTAAAGGTTTCTATGGTCTTCTTAAGTTTTAAAAAATCTTCTTCAGTAGTATGAAGCTTGCCTGTAATGCGTACACTAGCTTCCATCATCTCTGTAATTTGTTACATAACACCTTAAAAATTAGTTTATTTTAAAGACATTCCAAAACAACATTAAAAGGAGGGAGAAAAAATTATGATGTAATCTAGTCATTCAATTTCTTTCCTTTAACAATCAGTCTCAATTTATTCTTTAGAATAGTCTCAGGCACGAAAAATAGATCTTCGAACTTATGCTTTGGTTGTTAGACGAAACCTTTAAGTTGCTTTGCAGTATATCTTTCCGAACTAATAGTCCCAAATTCTTGGAAAACGCTTCATCGAACAATTAAAGCCTATTCCATCTGTTTCCAAGTTTTCATAAAATCCGAATTGCTGATAATAGTCTTTTAATTTTAAAATCTCTTCATTAGTTGGTTTTTTTTCAGGACTAATAAAGGGTAAAGCATGAAGAGTTAAAACAATTCCTAATTCATCAGCAAAATTTATTATTTCATTGAGGATGTAAGTTGCAAGGCCATTTCCACGAAATTCTGGCTTAATCCAAAGATTCCCTAAATAACATTCATTTCTCTCAGGTTTCCATGTAAATGAAACGGTTCCAATCAAAAGAAAATCATTTCCAATTTCCTCACCAAGATCTATAAAGCATTGTATTGTCTTTTTTTGGTCAATTGCTCTTTTTAACGAGATGTGCTCTCCCATAAAGACTTGATCCATATTATTAATTTTAAAATTGAGGAGCTGCTTATTTATTCTAAATTCAACTTGGAGGTCCCAATAATCAAGGAAAGAAAAATTTTGATTTATTTTATCAACAGAATACATAGGTTATCTCCTTTAATAGATAATAAATAATGATTGCCCTATTTACGATTTAAGATAATAGAATCAAATTAATGAACACCGATAAGCTCTAACATCTTTAATAACGCTCTTAACACATGTAGAAACGAATATTCTCACATCTCACTCCTCTTATACTATTCCTCTTGATTTCATGTTGAACAAGAGTTGTATTGAGGCCTCTCTCTGTTTCTAATATGCTATTAATGAGTTGATTAACAAACTAGGAAGTCTTTTTTATCCATTTTTTAGAATAATAGATTGAACCACCCTCCTTGAACAATTAAAAGCTTTTACTTTTCTTTAATTTTAATGCACTGCAAGTTTCTTTAATTTTCATTCTCTTGAAAGATATGAGGAAGGATCAATACCATAAATCCTCATTATTTCAGCCGTTTTTCCCGAAATGATAAGAGGAGCTTTTTTTAGGTCCGAGAGATTGCGAGATCTAGTTAAAAAACAAGCCAATCTAAGTTGATATTCGGTCTCTTGAATTTTTTGTATAACAGCATCTACAGAGTGTTTTTGCACAGCAATTAAAAAAGGAATTGCCATACCTGCTGCATCTGCTCCTAAAGCTATCAATTTGGCAATATCTAATCCGTTTCTTACTCCCCCAGAACCTATAACAACTCCATTGAAATTATGTTTTGCAAGAATTGTGCTAAAGGCGGTTGGAACACCCCAATCCCAAAAAACTTCTCCCGTACTTTTATGTTTTAATGAAAGAGTACGAATGGCTTCTACTCCTGCCCATGAGGTACCTCCAACTCCTTGAATATCGATTGCTTGGAATCCAATCTTCTTTATTTGGACAATATCGTCCAGACTAAATCCTGATCCAACCTCCTTGGCGATCACTGGGATAGAATGATTTTGAATCAAATCTGTGATCTTTTCATGCAAATTTTCTAATTGAGTGTCACCCTCTGGTTGAATCGCCTCTTGAAGCGGGTTAAAATGCACTGCAATGGCATCAGCTTTGACCATATCAATAATTTCTGTGAATTGGTCGTTAGTAAGTCCTTGAGCTATTTGACCTGCTCCAATATTTCCGATAATTAATGATTTTTTCGCATTTTCTCTGACTACGTTAAATGATTCCTTTACCTCTTCATTTTCTAAAGCAGCGCGTTGACTACCGACTCCCATGCCAATGTTGGTTGTTTCAACTGCTTGTGACAGAAAAACATTCAATTTTTGGGCAAAAGCGTGTCCTCCAGTCATTCCTGATATAATTAATGGAATAGAGAGCTTCTTACCTAAAATCTTAACTGATAAATCAATTTCATCAAGATTCAGATCAGTCGTTGCTCGATGGACAAAGGAAATATCTTCTAATCCTGCGGTAATGTTACGAGCTTGAACATCATGTTCTAAGCAGATCTGTAGATGGGCCAATTTTCTATCGGAGGTGATTGTTTTTTCTTCCTCTTGTTCTTCAATCGGTAATTTATACTCTGTTTCCATTTTAATATATTCTCCTCCTTTTCTTATAAAGTTTTGAGTAAAACCCTTTAAAGTAGGAGTACCAAGCTCTAACACTCACATTTGGCTAAAAACGTATTTCTGCCTCTCTAGGTATGAATATTAATACAATTGCTATATGTTATTTGATGCTTTCTTACTCTCTTCTATTACCTTATGGAAATCTTTATTTTCTTTGATAGGTGGATTAGATAGATTCATTGTAGTTAGAATCTCTTTAAATGCTTTGTAGTTGTAGTCGAACTTTCTTTAATGTATCTTGATCTATAAAAATGTCCTGGAATCCATATTACAATTCCTAGTAATAAACCCAAAAAGAATGTTATTGGGTCGTTCCAGAGAAAAATTTTGTAATAAGAGGTGATGAGAAGAACTAAAAGACCAAATAGAACCCTTAAGGGATACTGAAATCTATTTGAGATAATATGATGTGGTAAGTAGAAAAACAATATTAATGTGTGACCACTAATAGGAATAGCCGCGATAATGCGGAGAAAAGAAAATACGGTAACAAAGATACATTCAATAGACATAAGGATACAAATCGAAAGATCCTTTCTTCCTATCCACATCCACACTAATTCCCCCACAAGAATCCCAAATGGTAGAAAGATTGGAATCATGTATAATGGAGGTGAGACCAAAATTAAGGTTTCTGTTGCAGTAATAACGTTTGGATAACTAGTGATAGCGAAATATAATCCAGCAATGATAGTTATGAATAATCCAATGCCATAGACAATAAGTGATTCGCCCATTGGGGAATTATAATCTGTTGATACTACGTGGAATCTCTCCTTTTATTGTTGTTCTCCCCTATAAGCGTTTCTTATGAATAACCGAAATTTCATTCTTCTTCTTCGTGCCATCGTTTATATTTTTCATTAGGGATATTCAAGCAGTCTAAAACTTTCCCAGTAATAAAGTCAAACAAGTCCTGAATGCTTTGAGGTTTATGATAGAATCCGGGACTTAGGGGAAGAATTATTGCACTATAAGTAGCTAAGTTTGATAAATTCTGCAAACAAGGTGGACTTAAAGGAGTTTCTCGGATTCCTATTATCAATGGTCGTCGCATCTTGAGCATTATATCTGCTGCTCGTGAGATGAGATTTCCAGTATTAGCATTAGCAATATTACTAACTGTTTTCACTGTAGCTGGTATAACTACCATTCCATCAATTAATGTCGAGCTACTGGAAATTGGAGCATCCATTTCCTTACTGTCATATGTTCGAAAAGCTAGTTGCTTTATTGCCCTATCATCTATGCCCACTTCGTCTTTAAGAACATATTTAGCCCATTCAGTCAATATGACATGAGTCTCAATTTTATTTTCAACCAAGGCTTTGATGACTTCAATCCCGTATTGTATACCGGAAGCTCCTGTTAATCCTACTATAATTCTTTTTTTATTCACGAATTTTCACAATCTCCGATTTTATGGAAGTCAAATGCGCTTTTTATGATAATTTTTAATATTTAGAATAAGAAAAAGACAAAAAAAGGGAAAAGAGAAGTAAAGGATGCATTCAGAGTTATTTTATCTCAACTTCACCATTGTCTCCATCGACGACCAATTTCATACCTGTTTCGATTTTACTTACATCAATTTGATCTACACAAGGGAGTTCTGCGATTATTGTCCCAACAGCAACAATAGCTTCACACTCTCCAAGAATCAGTGCCTTAGGTCCTTTTCCAGTCTTTGCCATTTGATAAATTACATAGGATCCTACTGTTGAGCCTTTACCTGATGGAAAAACCAGTATTTTATCAGTAGTATTCACACCTTCTAATTCATGACCTTTTTCGACTACTATTCCAGTTTCTGGATCAATACCACCATAAAAAGAGATACTGTCTTTAGTAACCAAAGCTTCCCCCTCGGTTTTCCCTTGAAAAATTCTTCTGCCTGTTAATTTCATTTTAGTGCCTCCTCTATACATTCATCGACAGACATTAGTTTAACAGAAAATTTATTCCTTCCAGAACCGTAATAGCACATTTTAGCTGAATCTGAAGCTAAACCATGGAATCGTCCTTTTATTGGCGCTACGACACAGCAAGTATCAGCAGCAATTTTCGCTCCTGTATCTTCAATCATTTTTGTAAAACCCATTCGATCTGCGATTTGTTTAGTTGGACGAGCAGTTGTAATCCAGATCTCTTTGTTAGGATTAACCTTCTTTCCCTCTAACTTTTTAGCAATGTACTCTAATTCTGTGAGGGAGGCGTGTGGACATCCCAAACTTATGAAATCAATCTCAGTATCCTCATTAAGATCAGTGATGGCACTTTTTATGTCATCTTCTGTCACTTTGGAGATTTCGGAAGGAATCTCTCGCACTCTATCTGGAGTTATCCCCTCCATATGGAATAATGCTACCCCACCATAAGTGGCATACGAAGCACAAAAGGATTTAAGCTCTTCAACAGTCGCTTTTGGAATTCCAGTAATATAACTAATTTTTTTACCAAGACGATCGCCAAGGACTTTTCCCAAAGCTCCGAACTGAAATGTTCCTTCAACTTTAGTTTGAACTTCAACTTTAACTTCAGGTTGCCTGTTCTCATCTAAATGAAAACCATATTCCGGTGTTTTCCCAATTAGAGCAGCACTAAGAGCACTTGGTCCGCCTTCTCGGTTTGTTCGTGCACCTAATACTGAATTCGCATAACACACAGCACTACTTTCAGACCAAGCAATGTGTTGGCCATAGTGAGGTAAGTTACCATACAAGTATGGAGTGCAAGAGCACGTCGTAATTACGCCCATTTGACCAAAGGCTTCAATGACTCGGTTCTGATTTCCCGCAAATTCTTCGCTGATACCCAATTTTCGCCATTCTTCAAGATCCATGCCAGCTGGGTTGAGTGTAGTAAAAACCCGCACTGATCCATCTTTTGCCATCTCAGCTAACCAATCTAGTCCAGGTTCGTTAAGATTGGCATAGCTTACTCCAGCTATCTGAACAGAAGTAATATCAATGAATCGTTTAGCGCCATAAATATCACCAAGTGTCACTAGAATCTCCATAGCTTTTTGAGTAGCTTTTCCATACTTCCCTGCAGCCATTTCTTGTTCTTCGAGAGTTAGTTCCATACTTTTACCTCCTTATTATTCCAAATAATCCTTTAAATTAACTTTAGGAAACTCTGCCCTTGCAAAACTTTTCCCCTTGGTCACTAAAGGTGCTGTAAAATCAAAGCCAATTTTGTTAGTGATTTTGGTCCCAGGTTCAGCACTAGGGTCTAAACTTGAACCTGGTTCTTTTCCAATGTCAACCAGGTCTCTTTCAGCCTGAAAGCGAGTAGCCATTGACCATTCTACCTCTAATGGATTATATATATCGATATCTTTATCCACAATAAAGACGTGCTTACAACTTCTATGGCCAGCGAAAGCAGCATGTATGGCCTTCTTTCCATCCTCTTCGTTTTGTTTATCAATTCTAACAATAGCATGAAGCCAAGAGGAACCCCCAGGGTTTACATTGACATCAAGACATTTTATTCCCGCTTCGTTCACCGATTTGAAGATGGTAGGCTCCCGTGGCATACCCATAAGAACCTTATGTTCTAGTGCGCCAGGAACAAGAGCTTGCCAAATTGGGTTCTTTCTATGACTAATTGTTTTTACTTCAAAAACTGGTTCATCGCGCTCAATGTCATAGGTTTCAGTCAAATCAATGAATGGACCTTCTGTTGACCGATCAGCCATGATTACTTTTCCTTCTAGAACTACCTCACAGCCTGCGGGGATTAAAAGATCAAGCGTTTTAGCTTTCGTCACTTCAGTCTTTGAAAGCGCATTTGCAATCTCTAGTTCATTAATCCCAGTTTTTACGGAAGTTGCAGCAGCAACAAGAATGTTAGGAGTGTTTCCAACACAATACGCAGCCTCAACTTCTCCTGATCTCTCTAAAAATTTGTAAAAATCTCGACCTTTGATTATACGGGTACTCATTCTATTCTTTGCGAACTGCATAGCCCTATGAAAATCCAGATTTTGACCAAATTCTGGATCTTTGGTTACAACAACAGCTGAAGAGATGTATCGACCTCCATCTCGCTCATTGTGCTTCAATATTGGAAGCTTATCGAGATCAACACCATCCATTATAACTTCTTGGCAGGGAGCGTCACTTATCTCTTCAGGTGGACTTCGATTATCGATGGCTTCTGTTAATTTAGGAATCAAAAGTGCTGTTGAAATCTCGAAATAATCAGCAATGCTTTCCTTTGTACAAAAAACGTTACCTGCAACTAAAAACTCTGAAAATCCCTTCACATTCTCAAATAGAAGTGGAGTTGGTTCTGCTGCCTTTAAAACAGCAGCAGCTTCTATATCAATATTAATTTCTTTCTTTATTCTGGTAATTTTTCCGCTCTTTTCAAGCTTGTTTAGATATTCCCGAAAATACATATGTTTTTCCACCTTCTGTACTAAAGATTATATTCCGATTAGCGTTTTCCACGCGGGATGTCCCGCATCTGTTAATGCATTGTATACTTTATCTTGAAGTTCAGCGCCAGGAGTCAAAGCAATGATATTTCCTCCTCGTCCCGTTCCAGTTACTTTGGCTCCTAAAGCACCGTTATCCCTCGCAAGTTTGACCATATTATCTAAAACATCATTTGATACGGTTATTTGCTGTAGGAGTTCATGATTTTTGTTCATGAGCTGCCCAACACGCTCTAATTCCATGGTTTCTAGCGCTTTACGACCTTCTTTGATTACTTTTTCGTAATCTTTAACGACACCCTCAAACCACTCTGGATCCTCCTCCTTCTTTTTTCGTACATCTCCGACCACAACGGTTGTACTAGCTGTCATTCCAGAACTCGCAATCACCAATTCAATTGGTTTTTCGGGTTTAATTGTCTCTATTGTATTGGGGCCACCTTCAAGATTTCGTATAAAATATACCAAACCACCAAATGTTGAAGCAGTATTATCAATTCCACTGGGTGTCCCATGATATCCCTTCTCTCCCTCATAAGCAGCAGCATTGATTTTCTCATCATCCCATCCTAGGTTAAATTCATCATTTACTGCTCGTGCAAGTGAAACACAACTCGCTGCAGAAGCGCCAACACCACTCGCGCATACGAGTTCTCCCCCGAGTGTTATCTTCAGAGCTTTTTCATTAAGGTTAACGCCCATAAAATTTAAAACATTTTTTATAGAGATTTTTTGGTCATCAAACTTCTTTTCTTTATATCCAGGGACTTCGGGTCGGTCATCATTCAATTCATAACCTGTTCCATCCTTAGATTCAACAATACAGGTTGTAGTATCGCCTATTGCTGACGCTAGCGCGGGTACACCATAAACCACAAAGTGTTCACCAAATAATATGGTTTTACCATAACCAGATCCCATACCAGCCATTTTTCTCACCTATGTTGATTTTCGTAAAATTTCCAAAATTTTATCTGCTTTTTATGATTTTCTGTGATGTGCTAAAAAATTCTAGTAAAGTAAATTTTTAGATTATTAGGAGAAAATATTCCTACCCTCCTCTCTATGAACTGATACAAGGAAATATTTCCTTTTTTTTCGGAAAGTGTAAAGTATTGGACGAAAAGATATAGTAATAGTGAATTAATCGTATCATTCGATGTTCTTTTTTATAACAGAGGAGAATTTACAGCTCATTTGGAGTCATATCATCCAGAATCAGATTTCAGAGATCTGTAAGAAAAATTGAAATACTATAATATTAGCTATCTAAATATGAAATCTCTTTCAGATATAGAAATAGAAAACAAAGTGTGTCTGATTCGGGTAGATTTTAATTGTCCTTTAGACGATAATAAAAATATCCTTGATATAACTCGAATTAAAGCTCATTCGGAAACTATAAAGTACGTCTCTGACCATAAAGGAAAATCAGTTGTAATTGCTCACCAGGGAAGGCCAGGTAGCGCTGATTTCAGTAGCTTGGAATCACACACCAATAAACTTCAACAAATCTTAGGAAACAAGTATAAAGTAGATTTTTTTGCCCAAACTTATGGCCCCGATGTTGAAGCTCGTATAAAATCAATGAATCCAGGAGACATATTAGTTCTAGAGAATGTTCGTATGGTAAAGGACGAACCAACAAATAAATCTGCTGAAGAACATTCTAAAAGTCCTTATATAAAAAGCTTGGCTGAAATAGGCCGTGTTTTTGTAAATGATGCTTTTTCAGCTGCTCATCGCTCTCATATGAGTCTAGTTGGCTTTACGGTAATTCTACCTTCTGTTGCGGGATTAATCATGGAACGAGAGGTTAATAATCTGCAACGAGTCGTTGATAACCCCCAAAAACCGTGTATCTTCATTTTGGGAGGTGTAAAACCTGAAGATTCTTTTAAGGTCGCAGAGTATGTCTTAAAAAATGATGTTGCTGATGTAGTTTTAACTGGTGGCGTAGTTTCTGAACTCCTTTTGATAGCTCAGGGAAAATCATTAGGAGATCCGACAATGAATTTTCTCGAGAAGAAAAAACTTCTGCAGTACATTGACCCTGCTAAAAACTTGATTAAACATTTTAGTAAGCGAGTGAAAGCGCAAAATGATTTTGCAGTAGATGAAGGAGGCCGAAAATTATATTCACTGAAAGATCTTCCTCTAAATACAGCCATCCTTGACATTGGAGACCAGACAATAATTGAGTACTCAAATATCATAGAAGAATCGGCAACTTGTGTATTAAACGGCCCAATGGGTAAATTTGAAGAACCAAGTTTTGAAAGAGGAACTTTAGAAGTCTTTAAAGCAATGAGTAAGTCTAAAGGATTTTCATTAGCAGGAGGAGGACATAGCGTATCAATCATTGAAACAAATAAAATAAATCTTTCATATGTGAGTACAGGAGGAGGCGCTATGATCCAATTTCTAATGGGGAAACCTCTACCAGCGATCATAGCTTTAAATTCAAGTCAGAAATAGTTTCATTAAATAAATTACAGTAGAATTTTCTTTAAAGGGTTTATATCAAGGATAAGGCTTGAAATTACATTTAATCACCAGAATACTAGGGTTCCTTTCATATTATCGCGGTATACTCAGCTAGATTTTTTGAAAAGACGCTTAACAGACTAGTTGTTTGATATTTCTTATTTGATGTTAGCTAGAAGGTTGAATTATCACTTAACTAATCCTAAATATTGAGGTTTTCTTTTGTAGAGTTCACATAAAATCGGAAGAAATAAAAAGAGAAATCGGTAAAAACATCTCGAAGCATGTAAAAAGTAGGTTTAATGATGACTGATTCCGAAGAACTGGAACAATTAAGAAAGGATCTAAAATTAGTCGCTGATACGGCTAAAGTTCTTGCTAGTAAGCTTGAAAAAGTATTCACCAGGTTTGAACAAATCCTTACCGCTATAGAAGGAGTTTCAATCCCTCAATCAACGATAGAAGAAGTTCCAGAAACCCCTCCAGTTTCAAGTTCAAAACCAACTCCAACTCTAACACCATCGGAACAAGCTGTGAGTTCAGGAGGTAGTGGAAAAACAGGACGCCTATTAGATTCATTCCTTGGTCAGGTTCAAACAATTTCCAATGGTGCTGAAATATCTGATGCCCTATCTCGTTTGCGAGATCAGGTAATGCAATCTGCCGAAGTGGGCTTTCATCCTGCATTCCACGAAATGGGAAGATATGCAAATCAAATTAAGAATATTGGTGAAATATCTTCAGCAGAAAAAGAACAACTGATCGAAAAAATTTATGACTGGAAGACACGTCTTGGGGGTTAATTCCTTTTCTTATTTTTTTCACCATACATTGAAGAACGAATAGCTCTTTGGATTATTTTAACCTGATCTCACATGATTCCCACATTTATTGCAAAAGAAAGCATTTTGGGGTAAAGTAGCCCCACAGGACGAACATTTTTGACGGTTTTCAAAAAAGTTTGCAGTTGAACTAAAAAATTTCTCCTTTTCTTCTCTTTGTTCTGGCATTAAAGGTGAATTATTTTTGGGGGAAAATGGTGATGACGCTAAATTCTCAACTGGAGTTGAAGAAAATGAAAACTTTGGCTGCGAGAAGTCAGCTTCATTTTCGGAATCTAATCGATTAGTTAGATCATCGAGACGAGCAGTTATTTGAGACATATAAGGAAGGAAAGGGCAACCTGAGCTGTCATTGATAGCAGAATTGACATTGGTAGATACTGATTGGGGTGAAAATAATTTGAATCCTATTTTTAATCCTTCAGAACTCTCTGTAATTGCGATTCCTTGTTCTAATAATCCACGGATGACTTCTTTGGCTGAATAAATCCGTCCTTTAATATTAATTTGACCAGAAATTTGATCGAATGGATTATTCATGTTAGAGAGTCCTCAAATATGTATGATTATTAATGAATTATAAAATAAATAACATTAGGATAATATCGCATTTCTCTCTGGAAAATTTATTCTTGCGTTTGAATAAGAGCAGGGAAGTGAAATATTGTTCAAACTCCCTTCAGGATGGTTTTTTCCCACT
>JAEOTY010000294.1 GCA_016839625.1 Candidatus Hodarchaeota archaeon | reverse complement strand
TCAAACATGAATTTTACGACACCTTAATCTAGCACGAAAATAGAAAATTATCGTAATTATTGGAATAATGTCCATTTGGAAATCTTGTCAAAACCAAGGCTTTTGTATAGCGATAAAGGGTTTGTGGGATTATTTGTTTCACCAACAACAGTAATAATTCTATTATTTTCGGAATTATTAATTATTCTCCTTATTGATTCTGAAACAATCTGTTTTCCGAAACCTTTTCCCCTATATTTAGGAGAGACCTGAATCCAATCTAAGTATCCCTCTGTTATAGGGCTTTTATTGAGCAACACTATTGCAGAAGCGATCGGTTGATTTTTCTGTCCAATAATAAACCAACCTTCATCGAAAAACCCAGATTTTTCTTTTAACTTGTCTAATATTTGTGGATGGATTGTATCTTCACCATAACAGTCATTTATGAATCCTGCATGGATTTTAGAATCAGAAACATTAGTCACTGTCTCCGTTAAAGGAACAAGTTTAAAATAATTGATATTTAACCATTCGAGTTTGAAATACTCTTTTCTAGATGTCAAATCTGTTCTTAGAGATGAAAAAAAAGAAAAATTAGGGTGTCGGTTTGGAATTATCCCTCTTATAAGATCTACAGAAGAAAATAATTCAGTGAACAAACGTGAAAGGTTCTTATTAGGTAAATAATGAATAAAAATTGATCTATTGTCTGTATCAATGTCAGCGATAATCCATTCATCTGAATCCTTTAAAGTTATTATTTGACTCTTCCTCATCAATTGTCTACTGCGATGAAAGGATGTTGAAAGAGTCTCACATGGATTTTGAATATAATTATCCCGAATTATGTTCCAGAATGAAGATGGGATTGTATCACTCAACCAATTCAATTTTTCCATAACCTTTAACTAAATACCAAGATTAGAAAAGAGTTCATTATGAGGTGAGAATTCAGTGAAAGAATCAGTTTTAATGGTTGGATAAGAAATTCCCAACATCTTTAATAAAATTCAATGTCCCTGTCTCAATTTGCTTCGTTAAATTATCTAAATTGCTAAAATCTGGGTTGTCAGCTAAAATGTACTCTAGAATAGAATCAACTCCTTTGGTAGTTGGGACAATATGGTATTTATTCCAAGCGCTTTCTTTAAACAATTTCCAATATTTTGATTGAACCTTTTTGTTATATCCTCCTAGCCAAACTTCAAATCTAAATGTCTCATGGATAAAAACTATCGCAATTTTCAAATTTCGACGTTTTAATGATTCAGGAATGAAAGAAAAATATGTCATATCCATATATCCATAATAAATACTCCCAGATACAAAATAATCAGGATATTTGTTCTTGAAATACAATCTCAATTCCATAATATATTCCATCAAACCTCGGTATGCCTCTTTAATGACCCCCTTCTCTATCTGCTTTCTATATTCATTCATATAATCATGAAATGAGTCCAAATTGAATTCCTCCATCAACCTAAATCGCTTTGCTGCACTACGTGTTGTTTTTTAATTTTTATTAAATTATTTTATCACATCTTCTATTTTTTGCAGGATTAAGTCTGTTTCCTTTCTTCTGGTGACCATAAAAGATGGGATTATCCCTAGTATATGTTTTTCTTTACTTTGTTATTATCATATAAAGAATTGGATAAATTGATACTTAGGTGATTAAATATCTTAAAACTAATGTTCAAGGGTTAGAATGATATACTTTTCTTAACCTAACCAACGAAAAACGAAATTTGATGAGAATCATATTACTAAAGCCTGTGAAATAGCATGGAAAACTATTAAGATAAGTGACTATTAGTTCAATGACTAATTGAGATTAAGGGAAATTCCTGTAAAGATAGCCCAAGAGATGATAGTTGTATTTGCAATTGAACTCAAATATTGTTTGTTTTGAAAATTGAATTTTAACGATTTATGAATAAGATTGGGGATAAAACCCCGCTTAGATTTTGGAAAGTTATTTATAATGATCCTATTCAAAACAAAGGGAATGAGTCATCACCGTGGTAAAAATGAGAAAAGTAACCATAATCCTAATAATGAGCTTACTAATTTACTCAATCATTAGTATTACTACTCAAAACGGACAAGATTCAGATATCAAGTGCTTTGCGCCTACACCGCATGATCAAGGATCCCCGAAGGAATCTGTTACCCCTATTGTTATCAAAGCTAACGAAATTTCGGGTTCTGCGATTAATAAGAAGATGAATGCAGTTGGATGGGTTGATGATAGATTGGTTGCAGAATATCCATCAGTAACTGACCCTCAAGTCGAGACTGACTTCACTGGGACAATGTATGTTGCTTTTAGACACACTTATTACAAAGACTGGGGAGAAACTCGGGATATTATTTATTTGAGAACATCGGTTGATAATGGTGAAACTTGGATCAATTGGCCTGATATAGTCATAACTACAGGGTTAATAAGTTCCTTTGATATGGCTATTGACCATAAAACGAATAATATCTATATCGTCTTTGATCATAGACAGACAGTAGGAGCGGAATCAGACATTTATCTATGGCGGCCATTCAAAACAACCAAATTAATAATTGTAGATATGGATGACCAAGATGATCATAGTCCGAGTATTGCAATCGATTATCATTTTGGGTATGCAAATCAGATCTATATTGCCTATGTCCAGCAGGTGATACCTTTTGAGACAAACGAATGTCGAGTGGTCAAGTCAGTAAATCAAGGGCTAACATTTCAAGAGTGGCATTCCAGAGAAAGAGTTAATCTCGAGACGGGGGAATTTAGGGATCTGGATCTAGCGGTAGATGGGAAAGGATATGTTTACTTAGTTTACCAATTTGAGTGGGAAGATATCTACATAGAGTATGGGCTTAGAAATTCTACAAGCGACTCTTTTGAATACCAAGACTTATTGTATGAAGCAGAAGGAACCAACTTCGGTACGTCCCCACATATCGCAGTTAGTCGAAGTACAGATCATCCTACCCATGTAGCTGTTGTGTATTGTTGTTCTGCAGATATTTATCTCGCGTATACGTATGAAGTTCCTGGTGTATGGCAAACGACAGTAATTGATGATGATGATGATGGTGATGTGTATCCAATTATAACAGTAGCAGGTATGGGGTCGAAGTATGATGTCTTAGGTTATTTTTATGTAACATATGGCATTGGGGATCCAGACTCAGGTTATCTTGGAGGTTGGGAAGTACGAAGAGCTCCTTATAACAATTTAACTGATTGGAGTGAATATCATAAAAAAATTGGGGGTTATGGTTACTTTCGCTATAAACTAGATTCCACCACACAACGAATTGCGGGGAATTGGGAACCAATAATCGCGTATTGCAGCTATTTTAGTAGGGTATTCATTTCTAACTATGCAGAAACTGGGATTCCACTCACAGGTCCCATTGTGACAACTCCAGTGAATAACTCGCGTACAAACTTAACTACTCTGCATTTTTCGTGGGAAGAACCTGCTTTTGATGCTGATACATATGAGTTAAGAATAATGAACCTAGCTCATCAAACATCTGAAGTGATTAATACATCGTATAGTGGAATAATCCCGTTAATTAATTCTCCACTAGCTCCTCATTATATTAAAATCTACACACAACAGCTCTATCATGATATGGATCTTGCTGAAGGACGCTTTTCTTGGCAAGTGAGAACAAATGACACTAGTGGTTTGTGGGGTGACTGGAGTAATGTTTCTACGTTCACAATCGATCTAACTGGCCCAGAGCAGGCGCCACAATTAATTTCCCCATTGAATAAAACTATCTATCATACCCAAGAGATCCCATTCGTTTGGTTGAAAGTTCCAGAAGCAGATGGGTATCAGGTTCAAATTCTACCAGTAGGTTCAATGACAGCAAGATTATCTCAAACATCGAAAACAACAAACACGACGGTAATTACTTCTCTTGAAGATGGACAGTACCAATGGCGGGTTCGTGCAAGGGATGAGCTCTACAATTGGGGGCCATGGAGTAGCTTATGGGCATTTATGATTGATACGGATGCACCTGCCCAGGTAGTATTGACTAGTCCAGAATCAGGATCAGTGCTCGAGTACCCCACTCCCTATCTAGATTGGGAAGTCGCATCAGGGGCAATATCATATCAGGTGCAGATCAGTAATGATAGTACCTTTCTAGAACTCCTTCAAGAGGTGAATACGACAAATGATGATTTTATTGCCTCCTTATTGGGTAATGGAACCTATTATTGGCGGGTACGTGCCCAGAATGAGAAAGGAAACATGGGAACATGGTCAAGCACATGGAGTTTTAAAATCGAAACAACTATTACTGCGATTCCAGAAGATAGTTCTGGATTTGGGATTTTCATAACAATTCCAGTACTTATAGTACTTTATTATTCTATAAGACGAAAGCGTTAGAGAACGGTTCTAAAACACTATTTTTTACCTCTTCTTTTACGCCTCCATCTGTAGAGTACAAAAATACTTATGACTACTATAATCCTCCAAAATAACAGAAGAAAATTAACTATAATCTACATAATTTTCAGGGATAAGTATTTGTCATAAATGGAAGTATTTCTGAATGAAGTTTTGAACTAGCTGCAATGATACTCGTTGAATTGAGTGAAAATGGCTTGTTTAAAAAGTCTGTGACCCTCCCATTCGCTTCTTGTACAATTACGATCCCAGCTGTTACATCCCACAGTTTTACACCTGGCATGAAAAATGCCCCAAAACGTCCTGCTGCGACAAAACATAACGCTAGCGCAGGTGAACCCACCTGTCTCACAGTATCATTCTTCATTTTGAGTTTAGGGAAAATTTTTGCAATGATCTGACGATTTTTAATATTTCCTGCATTACCATATGATAAAAATGCATTCTCAAAGGATACATTTGATTCCACGTGTATTCTTCTGTCATTTAGAAAGGCTCCAGCACCTACTTTGGCATAGAAGAGTTCATCCTGTATAGGAAAATATATCACCCCAAGAAAGGGTTGTTGATCAACCAAAAGGCCTATTGAGACTGAAAAGAAAGGATTTTGGGTAGTATAATTCGTAGTTCCATCTAATGGGTCAATTGTCCATAAGTAATCCTCCTTCCCAGATCCAAAGCTTTTGCCACTTTCCTCACTTAAAATTGAATGCCTTGGAAACTCTTTTGCCAATATTTTCCTGATCCTATTGTCAGAGTGAAGATCAGCTTGAGTAACGATGCTTTGATCCAATTTATAGCTTATTTCTACCTTTCCGTACATATCAAGGAGTACTTCTCCTCCTGCCTTCGCAGCAGCAATCGCCACTGATAAGAATTGATCATCTATAGCAATCATTCTATTCCATATGCTAGAAGAGGGATGGATTAATGAATGAAATCCCCTTGAGAATATTGACAAGTAATGAACTCCTTACTAAAAATTCAGAAAAATGACATTTTAACTGAATGAAAAAATCTCTTACACATGGATATTTTTCTACATATAGTTGTAAATGCTACAATAGCTAATCAACTTAGTCAGGATAAGAATTCTCAACGT
>JAEOTY010000293.1 GCA_016839625.1 Candidatus Hodarchaeota archaeon | reverse complement strand
TAATTAGCAAATAGTTTAATTAACTGGGGAGACCTTTTTCAGCTGTAAAAATAAGTTTCTTGCACATTTCAAGTATTATAATGAGTTTCCTTAATAACTCCAATCCTCGTAAAGACCAATGTCGTCAAACCAGCCTTCAAAAACTATTTTATGATATTGATCTAAAGTTTGAAATAGAAAGTTCATTGTAAAGACACTCAATCTACAACCATTAACTAATTAATCCGATTAGGATGCTTTTTTGTTTTAGGTATTAGCTAAGAACATCATTCAAATTCGTTTAAGAGCGTTGATTAAAGTTTTTTTTCTTTATCTGTAAACTATAACATCTATTAATGGTTATCATTTTATAACAGCAAGATTTATCAATACAGTGAAATTTAATGAAGACAGTGGAATGGTTTCAAAATGGAAATAGATGTTAGCTTGCCTGATGAATTCTTAAAGTACTTTGATGATTCACCTGAGAAGTTACAAAAGATAAATCGAATTATCCTGGCAATAGACTTATACCTAGATCAAAAAGTATCAATTGGAAAAGCAGCAGAACTCAGCGGTTTACCATTTGATAAATTTCATGAAGAGCTTTCTCAGAGAAAAATTAAAAGGCTAGGAGGCCCTCTTTCAGTCAACGAAGCCGAGAATGAACTAAGGATAGCAAGCTCTTTGTGAAATAGAGTGAATAAGCATTGATTTTTGTAGATAACTGTACTTTAAGTGCTCTGTATAAATTAAAGCAACTTTCTCTACTATCTCACCTATTTTCTAAAATTTTTATACCTTTAGAAGTTATAAATGAATTTTCAGAACAATGGAAGAACGTGACCCTTCCGAATGAATACATTGTCAAAGAGAAACCACCTACATATCCAAAACATCTTCTCAGTAATCCATTATTCGCACGATTGGGTAGAGGAGAACAAGCAGCAATTGCATGGGCTCTTCAAACTGGATCATTATTTTGTTCTGATGATTTACAGGTAAGGAAAATGGCGGAGAAATTATCTGTACCAGTCATTGGAACACTTGGTTTGTGCAAACTAGCCTACAAACAACATTATTTTAACAATCCTTTAGAATATAGTACTATAATAGACCTTCTGAGTCAAGATCTTCGATTAAGTCCTGAACTAATAAGGTGGGCTAAAAATATTGAGGATTGAACCCAAAGTTATAATTGAAGCGTCGTTAATAACCAAGCAGTACTCATTGGCCGATACTCGAAAAGTGGACTACCATCAACTACCCCCGTAACTACTTCCGCACCCTCGACAAATAATACAGATCAATCGACTCCTGGTTTGGAAATTCTTACATTTCTTACGTCAAAGGTTGTTTAATTTGTCTCTGTTTTCAATGGACAATATATTCAAAATCGTCGAATGGCTCTTTTATGCAACGAAAGAATTAATGCATAGATAGATATGATTAGTAAGGGTAGATGTAACACCCCGTTCCACCAAAGAACGTTGGGATTCATAAAAAAATTCAACAGCAGATTATATAAGCCGATAATGGTTCCAGCAAGACTTGTAACTCTTAGCGTTGCGATATTAACTTTAGGATAATATAGTGTAAGTATTGCAAGATACACTGGAGTCATCATGCAAAAAGTAAGTCCAGCATTATTTGTCAAGAAGTAAATCGGATTAAAATCGGGCGTTAGTGTACCAGGATTCATTGGCATCCAAAATGCTAAGAATACTAAGGGAACCACCCAATATTTTTGAATTTGCTGCTCGTGAGTGGAAAAGTCATTCTCCTGGGCAATAGCTTTCCAAAACCAAAAAGCAGCAACAATAAGGAACATGGTAAGGTTACCTGTGATAATGGCAGGCCCATATTGCTCAGTGAAGGCAAAACTTTGGAGAATTGCAAAGAGAACATAAGAAATAGCTATATAGATGGAAAATAAGATCCTCGCTCTTTCTTTGAAAAGGAAGATCGAAATGATCAGAATAATTGGAATAATTTTGAAGATTGGATAGAGAATGTCTAAAGAATAAATCACTGCATTTTCCAGAATGTACCCCATTATTTCTCCTGTTTTTGAGACATCATAACCTTTTGATACAAATGGTGGAAAAAATTGAATACAAATAAAGATAAGAAAAAACCACCACTTTTTGGTTAGAGCATCTAGTTTTGCTTGGTTTCTTTCTATATTTTCTCCAGTCATATATTCTATTTACATTAAACAACACTTTTAAGTTAGATCTTCTCAGAAGATGAAACAAAAAATGAGTTGTACATTATCAGAAATGACCGTTGGAGGTAGAAAACGTCGAAGGTTGAACCATTTGAAAAATACCTTTTTATTCCACCAGAAGAAGGTGTGTTCTTAATCTAATGTCGTAAAAGGGTTATTTTACGATGTTTATTTTTGAAATATCTTGTCACTTAGCCAATTTACAATGTAAAAAGTCGTAGAAATTTCATATTTTTGCCTTGAAATAAATGTTTATATTGCACATTTTTCACAACTTTCACAGTTTTCTAAAATCAATTGGATATGAAAATTCATGGTAATTCTGAAGGATTCTATAGAAATTAGAACAGCACCTGAAAAAGTGTTTTCTGCCTTAATAAGAGTTTTTTCTTCACAAGAGTATTTTAAGAAATGGCATCATGACCATGTAAAATGTTGTTGGATGAAGGGGGAACCATTTGAGGTTGGATCTATTCTTTATGTGGAGGAGTATTTACACGGTAAATTGGGTAAAATGAAATTTCTAGGTACAAATTTGGAAATAAACAGAAAAATTGAATACAAACTCCTATTTCCAACATCAATTATTTGTCCTAAAGGTTCTTTTATAATAGAACCAAAAGAAGGAAGTTCTATCTTTACTGCTACTCTTCATTTCAGGTTTGGTAGGTTTTTCCAGAAATTTGCTAAAAGTAGAGTTGAAGCTATTACCAAACATATGAAAGAAGAAGGCGAGAATCTTAAAAAAATCTTGGAAAATGACATATGAGAAAAATCTAGTTCTCTTAATTCTTTCATGCTCAATTAACGATCATCAACCAATTTGTGCTATAAATGTCGTAAAAGACTGGATTAGCCCCAAAAATGATTTTTATTCACACTTTTTCCTGCAAAGGATAAAACCTCTCCTTTTTCGATTTTAAAAATAGAAAAAAGATGGTCAAAACAGGCTTAAGAGAGTAGTATTAGTTACCCGTTCATGAAATGTTAATCATCTTCTGACTTTACCTACTCTTCTTGTAGATTTCCATTATTTCTTTATGATTCCTTTTGACCTAATTGGAGAAATTTTCTGAACCGATAGATCGGAAGACTTGATCCAACAACTATAGTAACTCCAATTAAAAATAGCTGTAGATTTATATCACGTGGAAAACCAGTATATAAGGGTTCTAAATGTTCATCAAGGATGATCAATAGCCTGTCTTGATCTGCAAGGTAAATATTAGTACCATCAAAATAAACATCGTGTGGTACAGCATGACTGCAGGATGCTAGTTCAGTGGGATGGGAAGGTTCTGTGATATTCAATGAAAAGGCTCCTAATTGGAGATCAGCAACAAAAAGGTGAGTTCGATTTCCAGCTACTCCATAAGCTTCTCCACCAGATTTGGTAAATGATCCAATCCTTTGAGGAAAGAGGGGATCTGAAATATCTAAGATTATAATTCCATTTGAATGGCATCCGAGGAACATTAGATCTTCGAAAAGGTGGACAGCAATTACTCCCCCAGTATTGGGGACAGTTCGGAGTTTTGTTGGAGAAACAGGATCCGTAAGATTAAGAACTGTTAAACCATTAGAAGTATCTGCAAGATAAACAATTCCTTGGTTGTTTTGAAGGCAACGATGAATTCCACCACCATTAATGTAATAAGTACTAATTTTTGTTATTTCAGCTGGATTTGTGATATTAAGTATTTCTAATCCAGTAGAGACGTCAAGAGTAAATGCAAAATGGCCTTCAACTTTTACATCTACAATTGATCCACCATCATTGTACGTACCTAGAATTAAAGCTTCTTCAGGATTGGAGACATCCACAATTTCGAAGCCATCTGAATCACTCGCAATAAATAGGTAGTCATCCTCTATAGACAATCCAAAAGCCCCATCTGGACTTCTTATCTCGTCTATTCTAGTCGGGTTTTCTGGATTGGCAATATTAAAGATATCAACTCCTTCATTATCAGAAATGTAGGCATAATCACCTTGAACAATCACATGATACGCCACATGACCCCCTAACCCAACTTGTGGTAAAAAGAAAACAACAAAAATATCTAAAAATATTACAATTACAAGAACCAAAAAATAAATTCCTATAAGAGCTCTATTTCTTTTTGTACTAATGGACTGGTTATTCACAGGAATCACCTTCAATCAATTTAATAGATTGATAAGAGTCCTGTATTTTGTACTCAATTTAATGTTTTAGACCCTTTCAAAAATGGAAGGATCTTAGTTCGACCAGATAATGGAATTTTACTCATAAAAAACTCTATATCATTATTTCATGAATTTATTCTGGTCAGTCAAAACGAAACTAATTACATTATCCAAACAAAAAAAAATTAACCTTAATATCCTACAATATTGACATATTAATACTTTGTTGATTATTTCTTTCATTCAGATGGGCTATTGTAATATTAAGCGCATTTTTCAGATTCATAAGGAAAATTAATCCCTTCTCTGTTACTTTGAAGTTCTTTAAACGAGTATCTAACATAACAACGTCTGACAAATATGTTTCTAGGTAATTTAGGGTTATTAATTTTTTGATTTCTCTAGAAAGGGTCGAAGGAGGGATATTAAGACTTTTAGAGATTTTAGTTGGGTTTGTTTCAGTGGGATCCTGATAAGCGATTTCAATTAAAGTAAATATGGTGTTATTTCTAATTTTTGTGTGTAATTCTTGTTTAATCTCCGATGGGAAAAAATCTAACATTGTACTCGGGTTGGAAGAATTAGTAAGAAGATTGATTTTTTGAAATGTTAAAGTGGTGGTATTTTGAATGTTTTCTAATCCAATAGCAATTTTATTTCGAATAAGTTTTAGGAATTCAACTTCGGTTGAAGGAAATAGGGTATTAGTATTACTATTATATTGATTTTTATATTTTGAGCGATAAAACCTTGCCATAATGACTGTGAATGTGATTATAAAGAGTAATATTACCAAAAATGTCGTTAAAAAACCAAAGAGCCCTTTTTGTTCTTTTAATGGTAATTCAGGTTTAATACTAGAAATCAATCCTTGAAAAAAGAGAATTACTGCCACCAGTATTAAAACGCTGATGCTAATTATCTGAAACCATTTTTTTATATTAAAAGTAGGTAATGATAATGATTGATTTGGCATCAGGAAGCACACTTCATTGTTTGTTCGTTCTTTAATTCTAAAATTCCATTGAACTATTACTATAAAAGTAAGAATAAGAGTGCAATATATTTGAACATAGAAACAAACGTTTTTGTAAAAAGAGGGTTTTCTTTTCTATATCGATAGTTCATCTTCTTCCCGTGATGTTTATCAATGTAGATGCGTTGTGCTCAATTATTTTCTTTTCTCAACCTGCTTTTTACAATATTTTAGGGATTTCTTCAGAAATTGACCCTTGTTTTGGATATTTAATAGCTAGGATTATCATTGAATACCATAATCTCACAGACCATAAATTATTTAAAAAGCAAACCGTCAGAAATGTCGTAAAAGGCTGGATTAGCACCTTTTCTAACTCATTCAGTCTCTAAACTACTCCCATGTACTAATTTTGCTCCATGAATACGAGATACTCAGTTAGTGACGGTTTTACCCGCTTAAAATTGTACACCTTCTTGCCAATTACTCGAAATATGTCTGTGATCGTTTTATCAATATCTTTTTCTGGAAAAATGGTAAAACTTTCATTCTCTTGGGTTTCAATGATGACTGCGTCTGTAAATGCCCTTAAGCTTTCAACATCAGCTGTAGACCCATCATTGATTTCAACTTTTAGTATTTCTTCTCCCATTTGGGGTATAGTGCTTAATAATGACTCTATTCTGGATGCTGTACTCTTTTTTCTTTTTCTAGTTGCAGTTAAGTTAAGGATATGGTCACAATCAGCTAAGTACTCGCGTGAAGCAACGAGTATGAATGAAATCTTGTATATTCTTCCTAAATCTCGAATGATTCTTTTAAACTCCTGTAATTCTAGATTTCCAAAGAGCTCCTCTGGAACCTCCATCAGGATCACATCTGCTTCGTTTTGTAGTATTTTCAAAGCTATTAAAACCCGTAGATATTCGCTATCTGTTAATTCACGGATTTTATTCTTTTCGTGCTGGTCCAGATGCATCGTCTGTAGAAAGAGCTTTCGACCCTGTAAATTTTCTACTTTCTGCTTGTGTTTCTTACAGAACTTCCTCAGTCCTTTTAAAACGGATTTAACTCTTTTTTGATTAATTTTGTGATCACGCTCTAGCTTTTTATTAAAGAAATACTCATCTGAATGGGACTGATATCTCCATTCTACCTGGGAAATACCTCTTCGTTTACTTGTGACATTAATCCCTTTGATTGTAATATTTCCTCGTGTGTCCTCGTTTTCTGTTGTGAGAGTTTTACAAAAATTCGCTAACTGCTTTTTTTTCTTCTCTTTTTCGAACAAAACACCGAGAATGTCTCCTGTGTTGATGATAAAGGATATCTGGGATTCAATTGAAGGGATTTTCAGGTTTTTTACACTGATTCTCTGATCTTGTTGTAGATCCTTGTCAGTCTTATTCAAAAGCTCCTACCTCCAACATTCTGAACCTGAAAAAGTGTTCCATTTGTGCGTCAACTTGAGTAATTTTCTGTATTTTCCCGCTTAGAGGGGATTCTTTGAATACTAATAGTGATTTTATAGTTGAAACTGATAAATTTGAAAAAATGAGAAAGTGATGATTACTTTTTATTTCCAAGATTATGACTTGTTCACCCTCTATTTGCTGCTTTGTAATATTTTGTAGGAACGCCCTGCTTTGTGAGTATGGTTTCTTTAAATGAAGTTGTAATGCTCTACCTTGACCTGGAAGTTGACTAAGTAACTCTTCTGGCGTTCCATAATCTACTAAACCCCGTCCT
>JAEOTY010000034.1 GCA_016839625.1 Candidatus Hodarchaeota archaeon | reverse complement strand
TGATCAAGTGCATCAGGAGGTTGTGATTGAAGAAAATTAAAAGCATTATTGAGAAGTTCTGAAGCCTGTTCGGCTTTTTTCTCTACAATAAGGGTTTTAGCTTCCTTTAATGATTGCTGCAGATCCACGAAAATCACAACTGGGCAATTAGACAAACAAATTAACTGACTATCTCACAAAATAAAGCAAAAGATTCCTCTAGACACTCCAAAAAATTCTCAAATTCCTTTTCACTTACTCTAAAGCCTTTAAGCATCCGATGTTCTATATTACTTTGTAATCCACACACTTTATCATGCGCTATTTCAATGTGTTCCCAGTCTGGACCATTTAACTTCATATCATCTACTCTTCCAGCGATCTTATAATAATCCTTTAGAGTCTTAAACCTTAAATAACATGGAGTCCCGCGTCTACGTCTTCTATCAGTCACGTATTTATCTAAAAGTTGACGAGCTTTAACACGGCCTATACAACCTATCTGAGTAATTTCAAATGTAAAAGTATTATGAGCATCTTTTTTCACAGAAGAATAATTACCAAAGTTTTCTTTGATTATTGGCAAGAATTGGTCTAAGTCGTTATCTTTATCCGTAAAAATAGTGATAGGATTTGGGTTGGATTCCCTCTTACTCTTGTCTTGTTTTACACTAACATGAAAAGGAATATTCTCTTTTAACCACTGTTTCAAAGTTTCAATATCATTAATACTCACTTTTCTTTCGTTACAATAGAAAAGGGTTGTATCTAATTTCTTTTTTCCCTTTAAGTCTATGCTTGTCAATTTATTCAATCCTTCTTTAATAAAATGTAATCATCAAATATACATGTTTATTTTCAGTTTTTACACATATTAAACCTTGTATTAACTACTTATATACCTTTTTATTCTCACTCAAGGCCTTATATCAAGTTCAACGCCTTAAGAAGACTTAATTTAAGTCATTTATAGTAGAAGATTGATCATGAATCTGATAAAATACACCTCTGACTGAATTTTAGAGTTTGTGCCTCTTCTTCCATATAATTATAACCACCACAATTAGTCCCAAAAATAAGTTCAAGTAAATAAGATTGGAGATTTGCATATTCGGAGTATCATTATTATTAGCAATGATAGTAGTTGAGTTGTCAGGGTTAATAGAGATTGTACCAGGTTCAGAACCAGTGATTATTTGATAAGGCCAGTCACGAAAATCATCACTCATGTAATAAACATTATCTAGGCCAAGATTGGCGAGTTGTTCAGCATAACTTCTCGCACTGGCACCTTCAACACAACTACAATACAGGATATTCTCAGAGCGTCCGTAACTAATAATGGTATCAACAAGAGTCTGGTCTATATTCAAGTCAAATTGCAAATTAATAGCTGTAGGAATGTGACCCTCAGAATAACTAGTTGAAGATCTAATATCAATAATCAAAGAATTACCCCCCGATTGAAGTTTGTTCCAGACTTGGTCATCGGTATATGATGGTACTTCAGCTAATGAAGAAGTCACGCTAGAAAAGGAGATAATAACTAGTATTGATAATATTGCTTTTGAAAACATTGTCTTAGCGCTTCCTTCGACGTGGTCTGAATTTTTTCCTAACGTCAGGAATGAATTCTTCACCTTTCTCTTTTATTAGTAGTTTCTCTAGATCACTACTTTTCTTATCAATTGTACCCTTAAGGTCTGAAATTTTATCACTAACATCGTGTTCATCCTTAGTGACTTTATCAAGTATTTTCTGTTTCTTCCTTCTTGTCCTGAGCTTCAAGAGAATAATAGAACCTACTAGACTGACGACTATTATAATGGATAATAATTCAGGAGGTATTGGAGAGAGCGAAGTGGAAGTAGTTCCGTTACTAGGTTCGGTGGTTGTTGTAGACTCAGATTGATGACTGGTAGTCTGTGGTAGGCCTGTCACCTGAATCTGAATAGTATCAATGAAATGGGAATTATTATTAGAAATACGGACTTTAATGAGATTGATCCCATTGATAAAGTAACTGGAGTTAACAGTATGATCCCATTCATTACCAGTTGATTTATTGACATGAATCCAGTAGGTAGAATCCTCGTCATCATGATCTTCAACGTACCAGTAAGAACCGTATAATACATGAAGTCGTGATGAATTTGACACAGAATAATAGGTTCCAATGACTTTAAAAGTCAGTGAATAGGAAAGATCAAGATACATATTAGCAGAAGGGGATAAGATAGAGACACGAAGTTGAATGATTTCGAAGGAGAGAGCAAAATGATAGTAATCAGTTCCATCAAAAATCCTAACCGAAATATATGTTTCTTCTTCAGTACTGCATAAGAGACTTGAAAACGATGTTTTGAAGTCTGAGTCATAAAGGAAGTTCTCATATGAAAAAACGGTAATGCTAGCTAAAAGGTTCTTAGTGCTAGTAAAGACCATAACTGAGGGAGTCTGGTAAGAGACAATAGACCCTGAAATAAGAATATTGTCACCATAATCAATTTTAGATTTGTTTATATTATCGAAATTAACAATTGGTATGAAGTAATTGGGAAGAGAGGATGAATTAGCTAATAGGTCGGTTAAATTAGAATAAGCAGGGATTATCTTGTCTAGAGCATTGTAGTAATCATGTGAATTAAAAGAATTAAGAGATTCAGTAAGTACGGTAGACAAGTTAGATAAAGACTCGTAAATGAAGGAGGGGTATCTGTTTAAGGGGAATTGTCTTGCCAAGAGGGTGGATTGAATTGAGTTGAAGAGATAATGACTTTTATTGAACAGGTAACGATATTGACCGCGAAAAAGACTATTTCTATCTACATTATTCCAAGAGTAAACCGTATGGAGATAGGAAAGGGGTGTTTCACAGGTATCCCAAGACCAGTATTTGAAAAGACTCCCACCAGAACGATAATCGTGTGGATGCCGCAAGGAACACGCGTGACCAATTTCATGGATGGTGGTCTGAGTTAACCCCTCCCCATCAGCAGTGATTGTTGAGGGAGTAATGGTAACAGCAGACCCTAGAGCGGAGCTTCTTCCTAAGGGTGTATAAGTGAAACCAAATGAGGAATCCTTGCCTGAAATATTGTCTGTGGCAAAGATACCGCATAAATACCGGTGGGTAGAAGAAGAATCATAGTCTCCGAACAGAGAATCCTCTTTCTCCACAATAAAATCTACAAGTTGTGAGGCCCAAGTTGAATAATCAGTATAATCTTTAATGTAATCTAACCATACGCTCAAGTCGTCTCCTTGGACAATTTCGTTTGGAGAGAAAGAGACATTTACGTTAGAAAAAGGAAATAACTCGGTATAGACTTCACGAATTTTTTCTTGATCAAGATAGTCAGATGCGTTCGAGTCAGGGTCATAATAAAGAGCAATGGCCAATTGAACGTTCCGATGCCATTGGGGTTCATATAGGTAAGTGGGCAGGAAACGAGAGAAAATTCCTGCACGGATGATTTCAGCAAACTCTTCTGAAGCCATATTTGGGTCAACTGTACCTTCAATATATTCAATTGAGTTAGTAAACTCTGAATCCACATCCTGATAGGCAGATGGCCCGCTAGAGATATCGAGCAAAAGCCAATTATTATCAGTCCAATCAAAACCAGGAGCAAACCGGGCTTTATCCCGAAGATTGGAAAATCGGTCAGTATCAATATCCATTTTTTCGAGATAGAAAACATGAGGAGTAGCGGATTGATTTGCATAAAATTGTGAGTTATTAACGAAAAGATTGGTAACAAAAATAGTAGGAGCGTTACTACTTATGGAAACAGAATTATTATTGTCAGTCTTCATTGAGTGAGAGATAGAGGATAAATAGTCACGTGGCCCCGATATTGCCGATCTTTTATACTTGGTGACATTGGTCCGTCCAGACCAATAGACCCCCATTTCGATTGTGTAACTGTATGCACCATAGCTAGTGATATGATCTGCAAGATCAACAGCCACATC
>JAEOTY010000292.1 GCA_016839625.1 Candidatus Hodarchaeota archaeon | reverse complement strand
TCTATAGGAAAAATTTCAGTGGGGAAAATAAATAGAATCATATTGTATTAATCCAGCCTTTGAAGACGTTAACTCTGCTAGGGTTTCTTGAATATCTCAATCGGTTCATCATCAATGAAAGTATAAAGTTTTATTTGGCCCTGAAAGATTTCTAAAAAGGTATTAGGTATAAGGACTTTTGGAATATCATTTGATCCAATATCTTCATCCACCCAGGAGCCAGTATTACCCATAATCATATTACTTTGACTATCTTCATGAAGAAAGGGTTTATGTGTATGACCAAATATAAAAAATAGTTTATCTCTATCTCCAACATTTTTCTTAGCATAATTAAGTGCTTGTTGCTCTGTCGGTGGAAATCTATCCTCTCCCTTGACTTTATGTTTTGGAATAAGCTGAAGATTTCCTTTGTCATCAAACTCTAGCATATGGAGTCCAAATCTGTCACCAGGTCGTTTCCACGTCTCTTTGGCTGCAATAAAGGTCTTATATAGACAAATTGGACGTAATTTACATTTTTGAACTACTTTTTTAAAGACCTCCCAAGTATTTGAATAAAACTCTCCCCAAGTATCATCACTAAGACAGAAAAAGTCAAAAACAGACTCAAATTGTTTTAAATCAAACCTATATCCATGAAGAAATCGATATTCATGGTTATGATTTGGATCAATCAAAATTAATTCTCCTTTGTGGAAAGTAAAAGGATAGATTGGTTTTTTCAATCTTCTCAAATAATAGTCATGATTTCCAACTATAAAATGAAATTTACCGTTCAAAGAATTGTCTATTTCTTCAAGCTTTTCGATTATTTCTGTTTTTTCTAGAATCACGCCTACTAGGTCTCTCCTCCACATATCAAAGAAATCACCGCAAATGATAAGTCTGTTGCACTTGATTTTTGTACCAATTTTGTCGAGAAATGAACGGAATTCTTTAATGTTACAATTTTTATCTCCTAGATGAACATCCGATATAGCTATTATTCGTTCGTCAAAGAAGTTTGATTCTAACAAGAAATCTCACCTTGCTAACAATATTATATAATTCGAGAAATAAATTTCAAGTTTAGATATCTTTCAAGTAGTTACTAAATTTGGTCTAATAGGGTTATGAAATTTGGATCATTGACATTCATTTTTACTATGCTCACGCAACGATTATGGATTTCATTGGCAATTTTTGTAAATTCACTAAGATCATAGGGACGTATTGTGGTCACTAGTTTTGTAACTGAATAGAATTTCCTTATTTTTAACATAATCATTCTCTGTCTTTGTATCTCTATGTTATCTGGAGGTTGGAACAGGGGAGTCAATTCAGGAGGCAAAGTCCTAAACATATTTATTGTTAACCGTAAATCTGTCATGGCTCGAAATTTAAACTTGTATAACTGCACGAAATCATCGCGTTTTATGGTTACAGTAGTGACATCGAATCCTAATGCTGCTCCAAGAGTGAGTAATTTGCTCGGATCGAATGAGAATTCGAAATCTGATAGGAAACTAGATAAGAATTCAACAACCAAATTCCAATTAGCAATGACTGTAAGAACTAATAGAAGGCCAATCAATCCGATCTTTTCTAATAATACTTTGTTAGCAATTTCATTGGTCCTCTCGATATGATCTTCATAAGGTTCGATAAAATTTGTTATAGTTTCATTTCTGAATGAATCGATAGCGTTTGACATTGTCGTTTCCTTTCCTTACTCCTCTCTCTGTTTTTCAATTGCTTCTTCAAACTTTTGGAAGAAGTCTTCCTCTTCCTCTTCCGGTAAAAGACGCTGTTTTGTTGACTGAAAAATCTCAATGACTTGTCTTTGCCAGGGTAATTTTGACGCTTTTTTCATTTGTTCCTGTATTCCATCAAGCATTACTTTGTAAGTGTCAAAGTGTTCATCACTAGTTACCACAAGGAATATTTGCAGTAATGCTTTTTTGATTAATGAATCATCTCTAAGAAATTTTACAAATCCTCTAGCTTGTGCATCTACTAATGACTGACTTTCTCCCAAAGAAGGTATCGCAATACTATTAAGGTTCTTCTTTCTTGTCATTCCCAAAACGTTAAGAACCACATCAAAAACGTCGGATGGCGTCCTTCCAAGCTTTTTTGATTTAAGAGGACGTAATGGAACGTGAAACAAATACTTTGCTTTAAAATTTCCCCCTTTAGTTATGTAAACGTTATTGAGATCTAACTTTTTTCCCTCACGAAGTTTTTGAATCTCTTTCTGGACATTTTCACCACCCTTTTCCCAGATTTGATTACTAATCGTTCCTTTAACTTCTGTATATAATTGAGTATCAGTTGGATTAACTATCACATCGACATTAAGGCCTATTATATCTCCAATGAGGAGATTTATCTCTTGAATTTTTGACACTTTAATAGAATAAGTTCTCAAGACCAATCCTTACCCTTTTTCTCTTTTTGACCCATACCTTAAACTTAAATAGAGAATTTAAGTTTAAAACCATCATTCTTAGGTTTTATTGACCTTAGATACACCCACAACCAACTAGGTATTTTTCGGAAGAGTTTGAAATTTTTTTATATCGTTCTGTTATTACAGCTCAATTACATTATAAGAGTGGTAGATGCAAAAAATAGCAATAATGAGGGCAATTTTTGCTTCAAAATTTTTCAATCAAATCGAATCATTCTAGGTGAAAATGTATTTGAGAGAAGGTACTCTTAGA
>JAEOTY010000291.1 GCA_016839625.1 Candidatus Hodarchaeota archaeon | reverse complement strand
GAGAATGAAGTATCATACTGCAGTAAAATCCCAGGGAAAATGCATGCCTGTGGACACGATGCTCATGTTTCCATGTTACTAGGAGCAGCTCACATTCTGTTTAAATACAAAGATCACCTTCAAGGCACTATAAAAATATTATTTCAACCTGCAGAAGAAGGAGGAGCAGGTGGCGAGAAAGTAGTTAACGAAGGCCATCTTGATGATGTAGACGTTATATTTGGTATTCATGTATGGCATGAGCTGCCAGCAGGTGTCATCGGAACGAGAAAAGGGTCCATGATGGCTTCTGCTGATGATTTCTTAGTCACTATCAAAGGAAAAGGAGGGCATGCTGCTGCCCCGCACCAAGCAGTTGACCCCACAGCTGTTTTACCAGATATATATAACGCTCTTCAGAAGTTAATCAGCAGAGAAATTGATCCGTTTGCAAATGCTGTTCTAACTGCCCCTATGTTTGAAGGGAGCGAGGCTTTTAATGTGATCCCTCCTCAGGCAACTTTAAAAGGAACTTTTAGAACCATGGATCCTAAGGTTCGAAATCACATTATCAAACGAATGAAAGAAATTGTACAAGGATATAGTCAAGCTTGGAGATGCGAAGGAAAGGTCGATTTGGGTATCATTGCTGCTTATCCACCATTATCAAATGATGCTCAAACTGTTGACGAACTGACTGATATACTTCATGGATTGGACACTGTTACAACAATGGAACCTACTATGGGAGGAGAAGACTTTGCTTTCTACCTTGAAAAAGCAAAAGGTGCCTTCTTGGGACTAGGAATATACAATGAAGAAAAGGGAATAACTTACCCCCATCATCATCCTAAATTCGATGTTGATGAATCGGTGTTATGGAAAGGAACAGCTATTCACGCACTATTAGGCTTACTTTGGTCAAAAGCCACACAAAACTGAGAACCTTCTCCACTATATGTGTACTCCCTATAGAATTATTTGTCGTCAAGTTCTTCTCCTTCTAAGTCTGGTACTTCGTCGTACTCGCTGGAGATAATGTAGGCATAGAATTTCAACTTAAAGTGATCACTCGAAACAGGAAGTGTTTAATTCTCTAGTTGATCGATCATGATATCTACTTCTGGAATGTTTTCACCAGTTATCTTTTGTAACTGGCTATAGACTTTTTTAATATGAGATACATCCTCTTTTATTGTTTCTTCAGCACCAGGACGCATTCCTAAGGCTTGGGCACCTTCGCTCAGAGAAACTACAATGGAAAATAACCTTCTTGTACAAGCGATAACATCAAAAAACTCAATATTCTCCACTCCAACTCCACTAATCGACTCATACTCTTTTAAAATGAAATCTCTCATTTGAGATCCATAATAAGAGCTTGCTAGTAGAAGAGTCCAAGCAAGATCCATTCGAAAATCAGCTACCTCCCACGAACCCCAATCAATGACGAATGACTTATTATCAGACTTTCTGATTATAATATTATTCGGATGGAAGTCATAATGGATAACAGAGAATCTTAGGAAATTAATGGTGGAGCTCTGTTTTTCCAGCCACTTAATTACTGGTAAAAAGCCAGGTTTTCGATGAGAATCAACAATAAAATCATGATATTTTTCCAATACTGATTCGAGATATTTTTGGGAGAGATACAGAGAAGTATCGGGATTAAATCTAGTCCAATCGAGTTGGTGTAAGTCAAAAAATAAGCGAACAAACTGTTTTTGACCTTCAATAATACGTATTACTTTTTCTCCCATAACAGAACCATCGATTCGCTCCATAATGACGAATGGTTGTTTGAAGGGAGAATCGTCTCGTACTAAAAGGAATACTTCAGGTACAGGATACTGAAGTTCATGTAACTTTTGCAGAACGCTGAACTCTCTCGACGATTTTTGATAAGCATCTGTTCCTGGATAAACTCTCAAGATCAGATCATGGGATTCTAGTGAGTTTTTTTCTTCGTACTCCAAGTTAAATGAATAGACCTCTGTTTCCCATCCGTCAGTGATCCTGTTAAAGTGTTTAATTTCTGAATTTTGATAGGATGGAAATTTACTTTTGTAAAAAGCTAGTAATTGATTTTTCATTTCGTGTTCGTCAGACAGCATCCTGTATTTCCAACGTTAGATTGCTTTTACGACTTCTGAAATATGTTTTATCTCTGATTGGGGTCATGTAGTATCAGCGTTTTGCATAATCTTGAGATAATTGTCGAGATTGGGATTCAGAACTACTTCATAATTTGGTGAAAGTGAAGTTAGATCCATGTTCTCTAAATGCTTCTTAAAGTAATTTGTAGAATCTGTATCATTATCAACTAAGATACTATGTCGGTGTTCTTCAACACACACTCTTCCCGTAGTTCCAGAACCAGCAAAAAAATCTAATACTAGAGACCCTGGATAGGAAAGACCTCTAATAATACGGCGAATTAACTCGATGGGTTTCTGTGTGGGATGTCCTACCCGTTCCTTAGCATTAGAATTTAAACGCCCGATTTGCCAGACATTAGTAGGATTTTTCCCTTTTTCAATGCTGTCTGGGTTAAGTCGTTTGTCCCGTAAGTATAATTTCTTAGTCCTCTCATCAAAGGGGACTCGAACTGCATCCAAATCAAAGTAGTACTTTTTGGTCTTAGCAAACCAAAGAATTTCTTCATGACGATTAGCAAAAAAACGATGAGCACTCATCCCATTACGATAATACCAAATTATTAGGTTAACAAATCTTAGACTAGTGTGGTGCCTTAGGTAATGCATTACTTCTAATAAATCCCCTTTCTTCAGGGTTTGGTATTGGAAACCTCCAAAAATGGCAAAATTCCCTCGAGGCGATAATATTCGCTCTATCTCGTCTAACCAGAGATGTGCCCAGTCCATATAATCATCGAAAGTATCCCATTGAGCTAAGTCAATATTGTATGGGGGATCAACTAAAACTAGTTGGACAGAAGAATCAGGAATTCTTTGAAGAAATTCCAAGGCATCCTCAATAAACCACGCGTGATAAGTCTTCTCAGGGATGTTATAATCAACATACGAGCTATGTTTCGCTCCTACTTTTTGTAGTCGGTTCATCATTTGATGAGCAGAATTAAAATGGGATCGATTGGGCATCGGGAAAGCCTTCAATAACTTCTTTCAGTTTCAGACAAAGACTGCTTTTCAAGCAAAAAAGAACAATATTTAAATTGTTTGATTTCTTTTAGTTAAGAATCTCAAATTCTGAGTGAGTAAGTGGTAAGAATGTCAAACGAATACGAATTTAAACAAGAAGAAGAACTCTTAATCACGAGAGTTTCCTATAAGGGATTAGCGATAGCAATCATCATCCTTCTTGCATCACTAAGTGATTTCTTTCTCATCTTCATTGATACTACGAATTTTCAATTGATAAGATCTGGAATCTACGTTTTACAAGATTTGCTGCTAGTTGGAGTCGGTTTAGCCTTTTTATTTCCTTTGAAAAATTTCAGGAATACTGTCAAAACATCTGGAAAAGACATAGAAGAGATGATTCAAGGAATGAGAAATATGGTTATTGGTTTCAAGATAATGCTAATCTGTTTAATTCTCACTGCTGTAGTGGGAATAATTGGAATATTCGTTTAGGAGGCGTTAATTTTGAGTTATGAATTTACACAAGAACAGAACGGTGTCATAACTAACTTGGCTAATTACATGAGACTTACAGCTTATGTAACAGTCATCGTAGGAATCATTGATTTATTAGATGCTATTAGTAAAGCGGATTACCTAAGTATAGTCTTCTCATTGGCCATAATCGCAATTGGGTTGGCCTTTTACTTTCCGATCGATAATCTAAAGCGAATTGTTGAAACAGAGGGATCAGATATTAAAGAATTAATGCAGGCTTTTTCAGATCTTAATAAGGGGTGGACTATAGTCCTTGGTGTTCTAATACTCGCTGCATTTTTCTCAATCCTCAACAGCATATTAAGTTTAATTTAAATTCTAATTTCGCTTTAGCACTGCAGTATATTCGATCCATCTGAATGTGGTCTATGATTTCTTCTCCTGAAATCAACCTGAACCTGATAATTTAGGTTTTCGTTTAGGCGAGTTAATATGTACTATAGAAGAAGCCTTGACTGCAACAGTAATTAGTTCACGAAGAATTTCTTGAGAGATACTAGGATTTTTAAATTCATCGAGAGCATTGTATTGTTCTAGAAATTCTTCCTTTGAAAGGCTTTGATCACGTAATACACCTAATAATTGATAACTACGTGTGGGTCTCTCAACCCATCGTATTATTTCATCTCCCTCTTCATCAGCAAAGATAATCAAAGGGATTTTTTTTCTTCCAGCAGTTGTATAAAACATCTCTATGTCTTCCGTAAAACTATCTCGAGCAGCAATCCGAAAATCCCAATTGTCACATTCTTCAGCAAGTTTAGCTATAACAGGAACTCCATTTGCACAGTCACCACACCAATCCTCAGCAATACAAAGGACATGTAACTTTTCATTTAATCGAGAGATTTGAGCCAAAACTACTTCTTTTACCTCCTTTGCTACAACAGACCAACTGGTGTTCATTCTTTCCACATGTTGATCACTTTTTTTGGTGTATTCCTCATAGGAAATTCCACTTTCAAACATTTTATTAAAAATTTCTCGTTTTTTCATTACTAGACACATCAAAAATACTTTTTATGAAAATCTTTGAAACTACAAAATAAATCTCAACAAATCAACCACGAAAGGATGTCTGATATCTCCTTTAGATCCGACTTTTGTGAGAATCCAAAGCTTTAAATTTAAAATCTTCTTACCACTAATAGTAGTTAGTAGTAAAAGTCAAAGAATCAGGAGAAAACCTTGACATACATTAAATCTGGGAAATCTAACTTACATAAAGACTCAAACCCCGAACAGTTATTAAACTTGATGACAATAGTAGGACTTTCGCTACCTCAAGCGCGGATATACCTAGAATTAACAAAGATCAAAGAGTCCACAGCTGGTGATCTTTGTAAAGCAACAGGAGTAAAAGATTCTAGAATTTATAGTATATTGACAGAACTCGAACAACTAGGACTTATAATGGTTCAAACCTCTATCCCAAAACTTTATATGGTCGTACCCTTAGCAGAAGGACTTCATAACATTCAAGAACGCTTAGAGAAAGATTTCAATCAAAAAAAGGACGCCATCAAGGAATTGAATCTACGATTGACTCCTTTGTTTGAATCTATTGTCTCTATTCCATCAGATGTTGCGTTGATAATAAAAGGTACAAAGAACATCATCAATAAAATCCATTATGAGTTATTAAAAGTTGAGGAGGAAATTCTTATCCGCTTTCCAAATTATGAACTCTATTTTGAATTCGAATCTGAATTGTTAAAATTACGAAATGCTGGAAAGAGAATAGATGCTGGATTATGTCAGATGTCAATTAAACGATTAAGAGAAGAATCAACACGCATACCTGAATTAACACTGAGCGTATGTAAAAGATGTTGTGATTGCTTTTACGTAATGAGAGATGAAAAATATTTACTTTCTGTATCAAACTGGACCTCCCCTAATGTGTACGCCATCTGGACAACTGATACAAGTTTAATTAATATCACCACGATTTTTAGTAGCTCAAATGTGGTATAGGGTGGAGATCAGATCCCTGGGTTCTGATACTTGCAGCTTTTTTCTCGATTCATTTCCCTATTATTCATCCTCTTCAGGTAAATAGAGTTATATTTCAATAGGTATTTATAACACATTATCTGTAAGACACGATGTAACTCACTTGAAGAAGGGAAAATCACAATGAGAATAAGAAAAAAATTTCTTTTGTCAGGGCTGATGACGGTGGGAATTCTAATGATTTCTATTATTTCTACCAGAGCAGCAGTGTTGCCTGTAATAGATATTCAAGAGACAACGGACTCATTCACACCCAGTGGCGATGAAAATTGGGATTATTATGTGTTAGAACCAGGAACATCTCACTCTAGTGTGAAATATATGGGAAAGAGTGGAACGGCTAGCTACACTGATACTGGCTCATCTTCGTTTTCTACACGCTCTACGTCTGTTACGAAAGACAGTTTTGTAACGAGTGGAATAACTTCTGGTGACCTTCGATCTGGTGACCATCCGCTTTTCGACCCTGAACCATACCCACGTGCAGTAAGGATTGAATCTAAAAATGACCCATCGTTCACACGGGTTCAGAAAGATCCCATTAACTTACACATGGACCATTCTTTTACTTTCCGAGCTGAAAAAAATGCTGAGTATTTTGGGCTGATTAGCAGTAGTGATCCATTTTTCTTGGATATCGAAATTAGCGACTGCAATGCCAACGGATATATCTATTTTGGATCAGCAATGCCAAGTAATTATTATATCGCCACTAATAAAAAGATGACCTATCCAGTATTTCCTATCGGAGGTGTTTCTATCCAGAATTTCACTTTCTCCCTTGATAATTCCGCTATTGTGACTCTGACTCCCCATAATTTACCAGTATCTGAAAAATTAATTGCTACATTAGAAGTAAACACAACTTTCAGTGGTGAAATCGAACAGGGTGGAATGTATTATGTCGATCAAAAGACTGGTGATATGTATCTGCCGGAAGCTGATTTCTTTAGCTTACGACTGTTTAATATATCTGTCCAGCAGGGGGAATACTATAAAGTATTTCTTGATATAGCCGGTTCTAATTTATACGGATCATGTCCAAATATTCATTCGTTCCTCTGGGGAGAAGACTATATAACAATTCCTGGATCATCTCTTGATCAAAACGGTTTATTAATAAATGCTATCGAAACAGAGGAACTTTTGCTGGTTCTTTACTCACCTGGTGAAGCACATCTTCGCTATACAGTGACTTTCCAAAACGTTTCTCCACCTCCGCCTGCAGAAGTCGAAAGTTTAACTCTAAACGAGGATACTGAAATATTCGAGGATAAATATTATGTTTTTACTCTCACGGCTCCTCACATGATGGCTGTGAATTGGACATCTTCTTATGGTTTCGATTTTTGCACTCCAAATACAGTCACAGGAGACTGGAATACTGAAACAAATGATAACTGGTTTAGCCCTGAAACTGGGTTCCTTTACGGGTTTTCAGTAAATGATATTGGTACAAATTGGCGTTATTTACCTGCAGGAACTTACGCTGTTATGCCCTGGTCTGTACCGTTCGGGGGAGAGATACGATTCACAACTGTCCCCATTCAACAGGTATCACCCTCGCTACAACTTTCAGTGAACCAAGATAGTTTATTCGCACTAGAATTACCCTCGACTTTATCCCACCATTCCCACTCAATTAATATGTCTACAACCGATCACAAAAATGAATCTATCCGTTATGAATGGGGTCTTGTAGGCAAGTATAAAGAAATAGTAATTACTACAACTAATAACAGATGGTTCGGAAATCAGTTGTCTGGTAATTCATGGACTGCTTGGGCTTATAACAATTCTGAGATTCGTACATATAGACCCTGGTTGAAGTATTATGCACCAATATTGATGCTAAGACCATTTGAGGCTGAAAACATAACTAGTGCTATTGATACCTTTACAGCTTCATTAATAGTTACAGTCACTTCATCACAGTCGCATGGTTACGATACAGGATATATTGCTGGATCGGCTATTACTGGAAGCACCTCGCTAACTGTCAATGATGATCATTACGTTGGAGATTTCCCAGTTTATGTCATTCCGATGACATTAGATCCTTATGGGATCTATAATATTACATCCTCTCTAATCGGAAATTATACAACCGGTGGAGCTAAAAATGCAACATTCACTACATACTCGATTATGGGTGGTAATCTAGGGTATGTATCTATCTTCGATGGTATTCTCAGTGGATCTAATACCACCAAATCTTGGAAAACTGCTTTGATTCTGACAGTCTCGAGTACTACCTACCTTTACGCATATATCAACCGAGCATTTTCTGGTGGAGAGTACTTGAATTCGACCTGGGAAATCTCAATTGAGAAGCTTCCTACAACTCTTATGGACTTTGATGTTCAGGATTGGTCGGAATATAACTGGAACGAGACTGTACATGAGAAAGAAGTGTCTAATGAGGATCTATTAGCAACTCAAATAGAAGCATCCGAATTGGAGAGTTCCGCACCTGGATTCGAAATCGCGTTCGCTCTAGGCACTTTGGTAATCTTAACAGGTATCTATGCTAAAAACCGCAGAAAGAACTGAAAAGCGAATTATCGCTTCTTCCTTCCCCCTTTTTTTTCTGATTTCGGTATGGTCCCCATTCTCCCTTTTCTTTCTCAACATTATTGGAGAAAATGATGAGATTTGGGAATTTACTACAGATTACAAAGTCTGCTCATACAATTCTACTTAGCGAAGCTTCTTCTTTATTTGGGCTAGGAGTGCTATTCCCACAATACTCGTGAAAACCATTGCGAAATTCACGTCTGTTGAAGTTGGTTCTGTCTCAGATGGCTCTGTTGATTCCATTGAAGTTGTCTCTGACACGGTTGTATCAACTGTCGTTGTGTCTATTGGGAGATTTACTGTCACTGATTCAG
>JAEOTY010000290.1 GCA_016839625.1 Candidatus Hodarchaeota archaeon | reverse complement strand
TTGATCCTTTGATACTACTATCGTTTTGATAATTAAGCAACGAAATCCCAGGTTGACTATTATCAGTAGTAAAAACAAAATAGTAAAGCATACTAAATCCTAAATTATCAACAGTAGTTATATATAGATCATGGGGACCATTTTCAGATGGAAGTGGTGTCAGACTAGTGGAATTGGTTGCACTGTCCCATTGATAATATATTATGTCGATCCCATAAGGAGAAATAAATTGAGGAGCAATATTGGTTCCTGAAGGGCGGATCGAGTTATTATTTGGTGAAATTTGGACTAAGGAAGGGCCTGTATATTCTTGAGGAAGTTCAGTTAATTCTGCGGTTGTTAAATTATACCAAATAGGTGAGACAAATACGTAATTAAGGCAAAGAAACAAACCAGATGTTGCATATCTAAAGGTAAACACTATTCCATAGTCTGGATCTGTTCCGACAACCTTCCAAGCGTCGAACTCACCTAAGCCTTCCATAAAAACGGTTTCACTTGCAGTCACAGTCAGGTTTACTCCCCCATTTTCATAGATATACCCGATCTGGAAACCCGTTGGATCAATCCAGAATTCGTAGTCTGTTTGAGGTAATCCATACCAATTGTAATAATTATTTGACTGATAGGAATGATTCTCACTTGTGCGATTAACTGAAGTATAAAAAGGAGAAGTGAATGGGTTTTCAAAAAAATCTTTTGTTATTGAATAATCGCATTTCACATCTATGTTTGATCTATTGATTGAGATTATTGAAACATTATAGGTATTCTTAAAATCACCATCTAGGTATTCACTCAATGAAAGGTTTGTTCCCGGTAGAAAAGCGTTCTTATCTGTTGATGACTGTTCATTTCTTTTAGCTATACTAAAGAGAGAGTTTATATTTTTAGTATACCCTTGTTGTTCAATAGAATTACTAAGAAAAAAGGTACACCCTATTGGAAAAACTAAAACCATTCCGAATGTTAAGCCTAGTAAAATACCCCAAGAGAATCTTTTTAGTTTCATTCTTCCACCTGATCTGAATTCAAGCGTTTTGTTTGACAATGAATTTTTTGTGATTGATAAAAAACGGGAATCGTTCTAATTTCAAGTTTTTTTAACTGTTAGGTTCCCTAAAAGTTCAAGTTAAAATAAGTGTTCGTGCACAATGTACACACTCTTTCTTAAGTCCACGTAGATGTGAGGAAAGATGAAAACCTCTATTATCACTATTAGACTAGCACTCAAAAAAAGATTCGATAAATACTGTCTTTTGAAATTCTACATGTTTTTATTATCACTTCTATGTTTAGGATCATTAGTCTTTCAGATGGTTCAATTTTTGAGAATTCCAGACCAGATTAAATACCTTTAAGGTTTTTTTATAACTAGATATTTACTCTAGGTTTGTTGATTTCTTCTTGTGAGCAAATATCCGTATTTCGAATGAAATCAGATAAATATTTATTACGGAAAAAGTTTTCGAACTAAGTGAAGGAATGATATTGCCACGAAGAAGACTTAAAATAACCCCAAAGCAGCAAAAAACCGATAAGATAACACAAACTGAGTCCTTAAATGAGGTTCTATCGTCAATAGATTCTATTCAAACAAAACGTAGAGAAACAACTCCCCAAACACCATCTTCAGTGCCTACTGGGAAAATTATATTGGTAGTCATTTTTATCTCAATTGTGGGGTTGGGGTTCCTTTCGCTGGGAAATCTAGAAAATACATCTAATCCTTCATCAGAGATCCCTGGAAGTTCATTGGCTGAGCAATATGATTTTAAAATTCAACTCCTAGATGAGACTGAGGTTATGCTTTCTGATTATGTTGGTGACCCCATTATACTTGACCTTATGGCTACTTACTGTGAACCTTGTAAGACTCAGATAGGATACTTACAAGATTTGCAATCAAATTTTCCGAATATTCGTGTTATTTCTGTTTCTATTGCTCCAGATTACGATGATATATCCAAACTCACTAAATACAAAGAAGATAACGATATGAATTGGATTGTAGGGCGTGATATTACTCAAAATGGAGCAAAAGCCTTTTCTGCCAATTATATACCAACTTTAGCATTTATTAACTCTGCAGGCACCGTAAAACAATATAATCAAGGGGTCGTAGAATACAACACATTAGTAGCTTGGATTAACACTGGTTAATACCTAAGGAGCCTAGAAATGTTCATTTTTGGAATCGAAGTTGATAATTCGATCGGATTACCCCTTTTTTTCCTTGTTGGGCTATATGTTGCTCTTTCTCCCTGCCTTTTTCCTATAATGCCATTAACCGTCTTCCGTATAATGAATAAATCCATCCTTGACGATTCGGGTCAAGAGCACCATCCCTCTCGAAGAATAGCTCTTCAATGGGTTATTATTTTAACTAGTGGTATACTTCTAACCTTTGTTCTTGCAGTCCTAATCTCAGTTTATATTTGGGCTAATTTAGGCCTTTTTCTTATCAATATATACCTTGAGCTTACTTTCATCTTAGGTCTTCTATTAATTATAATGGGTATATTTCTTCTGTTTCCAATTCTCGCTGAATCAACTTTTGCTAAGATTCCCATCCCTCAAAGAGTGACAAATTCCTTCCAACGTGAAGAATATCGTCAATTAGATCTATTTCTGATTGGTTTTGGCTATTCTATTATTGCACTACCTTGCGCATTCCCAGTTTTTCTTGTACTATTGTCAATTATACCATTTATTGGGAGTTCCTTCAATCTATTAATTGGAATGGTTCTTTTTTCCGTCGGATTATTTCTTCCTTATTTTATCTTGGTCTTGGTGACTGCCGAAGCACGGACACGAGCAGCTTCTTTTCTTGCAGAACGGTTTCGGGTTATTGAGATCATTACAGGAATCCTGGTTATAATATTTGGACTTCTTTTCATTTGGCCAAGCTTTGGGGGTCCTTCTCTTTTCTCTCTAGTCTAATTAGTTTTAGACCGATGAAAGGAATCAAACGGGAAGTCCATCTTCATCATTAAGCAATAATCTGTGGGGATCTCTCTTTGCATCATGATATCCTCAAAATCACACACAGTTATTTCTCCTTGAAAATTACCTACTAAATCGAGAAATTTCTCTATCCCCTTGAGTTCTGTTCCAGAAAGCCCGATTTCTCTTATGACTATCTCATTTGTAAGAGTCAGAAGTAGCGCTTCAAATCGTGGATCTAGTTTCAACATTCTTCCTAGAGCTCTGTATTTTTCTCGTTTGCTATTCCATCCTGAAATAATATCTTGAAGCTGCTCTTTCTGTTTCAAAGCCCAATTTTGTAAAGTTTTCGGAGTCCACGTGCGTTGTTTCAGCAATTGTGAAAAACTATCAAGAGAAGAGGTGCTTACAAGGAAAACAAAAGGATTCTGGTGAAGATAGCGAAAAATTTGAAATACTACCTTCGAATTAAATCGTAGATCACGATATTCTTTGAGTTCAATCCAACACTCTTTTCCTTTCCACCGTCCAATCATATCTGGCGCTAGAACGACCCCATCAAGATCTTGGAGATGTTCTTCAGTAGTCTCAGTCGCTTCTTGTAAATTTTCGAATCCAAATTCTTCTAGAAATTTTCGTAAGGATCCTATACTTAGTTCTGAGTGATCACTTTCAGGAGCATCAAGAATGTCGTCGTTATATCTTCTCCCCTTAACTCGTTTGATATAACGATGTAAGATTTCCACTTCATCCAAAAAGCCTTCATGATTAACCGTCCTTACCTTTTCTAATAATTCATCAAAGTCGTCAATCCGAGGTTGTAATTGTCTTTCTACTGCTTCGTTGCGATAGAAAATGGACGAAAATCGGCCCTTTTTCCGATCTGTGCGTGTTGGCATACCAAAGCATGCCCTTAACGAATTTGGTGTGTGATAGAGCATCGGGTAGTCACGAACGAATTGGATTCCCGCAGCCACAGCAACTTCTCGAAATAACCTTCTATCTGGTATATTCCAGTTTAACGTTTCGATTGGTGAGAATTCGTTTAAACGCGTAATCAAAGATTCAAGATGATTTCTTTGGAAGCTCCTAATACCCTTCATTTCTGTTGGATTGTTACGAAGGTAAGTTTTAATTCTTTTTAGAACGGTTTTACGAGTTTGTGGGCTCAAATTAATTCTCATCTCCCATAAGTTTCTTTGTAAATACAAATTCTCTCTTAGAAATATCCATTAGAATGATATCATGGTAATTCCCACCTGAAAAATGAGCTTCTCTCTTTCTCCCAGTTTCTACAAACCCAACTTTTTTGTAACATGCCAATGCACGTTCATTGAAAGAAAAAACTTCTAATTCAATCGTGTGAAGATTTAAAACAGAAAATCCGAAGTTTAGGATCAATTTACTTGCTTCGGTACCAAATCCCTTTCCCCAGAATTCAGGGTTGAAAATAGCAATTCCTAATGATCCTCTTTGAGCAATATTACTCAACACCCTAAGCTCAACGTTTCCTATGTATTGATCCTTTTCAATAAGGAAAATCCCAAAGATATAAGCTTCTCCTTTTTGGCGTCTCTCCCAAGTGCTTCGAATCCAAGTTAATTCTTCGTCTCTTGAAGTTATTCGTGGTCTGGAATGGTATTGCTGAAGTTCAGGGTAATTCCAATATTTCATGAGCTCATCTACATCTGAGAGTTCCAATCCTCTCAGTAAAGCATTTTCTCCTTGTAAAATCTCTAATAACTCTCCTACTTGGAACGATGACGGATCTCACGGATTATATGTGAAAACCAGTAAGGAAAACCCATATTGATCATTTATTTTCTCAATATTCCTTTAACACTGGCTATCAGACATCTTCCAAAAAGGTTTTGAATCTTCTTTTTGAATTCCTTCATACTCGATAAAGAATAGTAATTTTTTCTTTGTCAACGCCCTGTTTCTTTCAAGAGTATCCATCCTTGGAAGAATCTGTGGCTTGGAAAAAGCTTGTCAAGAGCCCCACTCCTGAAAACGACATGAAAAAATCTTAATTTATTCCTTTTTTAAGATTCCTAGCGTTGCGTTCAAAATAACATTCTTTTTAAAAGTTCTAATTTTCCAATTAGTGATTTCAGAAAGAAAATTGCAGGAATCATAAAGGAGATATTTATATGTCAAATTATAGGGTTGAGGTTTTTTCAGAATGCAAAAAAAATCCTTTCTTTTATCATTTATTTTTCTTATTACATTAATTTCGAGTGTTACTCAAAACCAAGCTGTTTCAATCCCTATTTTTAGCATAAACATAAGTGAAAGCTCGACACTTGTTCCAAACTGGTCAAATATTTCTCTAATATATCCAAATCAGTATCATAATCCTATCGAGTTACTTGAGGAAATAAATCAACTTAATGACACTGCACCTGAAATTATAGACCTTTTCTCCATTGGTAAAAGCCTTCAGGGAAGAGATATTTACTGTATTCGAATTACAAACGAACAAAATACCAATCTTAAAGCAGGTGCTCTGATTTTATCAGGTATTCACGCTCGGGAACAAATCAGCGTAGAAACATCTTTACGCTTTCTACTTAGACTGGTAAATAATTATGGAAGCCATGAAGATATCACTGAATATGTTGATACTCAAGAAATCTTTTTAATACCTTCTCTCAATCCTGATGGACTCCATTATGTTGTAGGGAACGACACATTATTAGGAAATGAATGGATACGAAAAAACTTACGCCCCTTTGATGAAGATGGTGATGGATCTTTTGATGAAGACCCTGAAGAAGATACAAACGGTGATGGTATTATCTCTGGATACGAGATTTATGAATGGACTGATGACAATTGGGTATTGACTGATGAGTACCTCGAGGGGAATGACACTGATGGAGATGGCTTAATAAATGAGGATCGGATTGGTGGAGTGGATCTTAATCGGAACTTTGCTTATCGGTGGAACGATTCATCTTTAGAGTCTGGATTTGGGAGTGATCCCTCATCAGACACTTATCCAGGAGCTACTCCATTTTCTGAACCCGAAACACAAGTTTTTCGGGATTTTGTCAATGATAAATCTTTTGCTGCTGCAATCTCTTTACATTCAGGAATCAACGCTACTTTATTTCCTTGGGCCTCTGGTTATACTTGGGCCAATCCAACTTTGTACAACAACATGTTCAACGATCTTGGCCAAATCTTACCAAATAGATTCTTTGGCCAGGGAGTTCAGACTCTCTATAGTGTTGCTGGAGATTGGGCCGATTGGATGTATGTTGAAAGAGACTGTTTAGTCCCCATGACTTTCGAGATTTATCATAATGGATCGTCAGATGATCTAGGACAAGTGGAAGAAGAAAACTCGACCTATCGAAGAGTACGTTGGGACGGGATGTATGGTTATTTTGCTCCTGAAGAGTCAGGGTATTACTTTGATTCCCTTTGGGAAGATATTCAACCTGCTTTCGATTACTGGTTGGATATTACTCCTCGTCTTAAGGTACAAGTCAAATCTATTAAAGGAGGGACGAATACTGGTAACACAGTGGAAGTAAGACTCAGTATAATTAATTTAAGTCCACGAATAAATACTATCGAGAATTTAAAAGTCGTTTATGAGAATTTTGATTCAGTTTTACCAAGTGGATGGAGTATTCCAGGGATTAGCCCTGGAACTAATGTTCATGACTCATTTGAATTTGAATTAAAACAACCACTCACTAATGGAAAAAACATTACTATCCTGATTGGTAACAATTTTACAGGGTATACACCAATTGTGATTCAAGAAAAGATCAGTACACAACCTGAAACCACTCCTTTCAATGTTGTAGCTCCGTTTTTAGCTATTCCAGTGCTTGTTCTAGCGAAAAAATCCTTCAAATCGAGAGGAAAAAAGTAATCAGAAAGTCAGTCGTAAATGCTATTTGGAGTCGTTAATAAACCTAATTTTATCTTGATTCATTAAAGAACGATACAGAACCTTGTCATAACTCTTTATTAAATAAATTTGAGGTTATAAGGATATGCGAAAAGATTCGGCCTTTCTTGGCTTATTTTTACTGTTGATAGTTATTACAAGCGCTGCTCAAAATCAGGTCATTTCTAAAACCCCAATTTATACTATTAACAGTAATGAAATAATTAGGAATGTGAGAGATTGGCCAACTATCTCTTTACTCCGTCCTGATCAGTATCACACTCCTGAAGAATTAATTGAGGAGTTACAGCAAATTAATAAGACCGCTCCTCAAATAATTGACTTTTTTTCTATTGGAAAAAGCTTCCAAGGAAGAGACATTTTTTGTCTTCGGATTACTAATGAACAAAACACTCTTCCTAAAGCAGGCGTGCTATTGGTTGCTCAACATCATGCAAGAGAACAAATAACAGTAGAAGCTGTATTGCGTTTTATGCTCCAGTTAGTTAATAATTATGGAATAGATGAGGATATAACTGAATATATCGATAATGAAGAAATCTTTGTTATTCCTTCTTTGAATCCTGATGGTTTGCACTATGTTGTAGGGAATGACACATTAAAGGGGGATCCATGGTTACGAAAGAACTTACGCTCTATTGATGATGATGGTGATGGTGTTTTTGAAGAGGATCCTCCAGAAGATACCAACGGGGATGGAATAATCTCAGAATTTGATATCTATGTAAAGGATGATAACGATGAATGGATTAACTCTGGTTATTATTACTTCGAAGGATTTGATAACGATGGAGATGGCAAGGTTAATGAGGATCCCATCGGAGGTGTTGACCTAAATAGAAATTATGCTTACCGTTGGAATGATCCTCTCTGTAATAGTGGTTGGACTACTGATACCACACAAGAAGATTATCCTGGAACAACTCCATTTTCTGAACCAGAAACTCAAGTATATCGCGATTTTGTCAATGACAAATCATTTGCTTCTGCGATTTCATTTCATTCAGGAATTAATGCAACCTACTTTCCATGGTCTGCTGACCCCTATTGGGTTGAAAAGGATCTATATTACAAAATCTCTTCTGATTTACAATCTTTGTTACCACCAAAATATTTTGGCTATCTTGGAAATCTTGAACGTAACGCTTATGCTGAAACTTATTATACCTGCGCTGGGGAGTGGGGAGATTGGATGTATGCAATGAAAAATTGTTTAGTTCCAATGACCTTTGAAATTTATCACAATGCCTCCTCTTCTCAAATGGTTGAACTTATGTCTGAAAACAATTCTCACCAGATTTGGCGATGGGATGGAATCTATGAGATGTTTGCTCCCGTGGAATCAGCAATTGATGCCCTTTGGGAAGATATTCAACCTGCTTTCGATTACTGGCTAGAAAATACCCCTCGTCTAGAAATAACAGCAGAATCCGTCAGATGGGGCGATAATAAGAATGATACATTGAAAGTTAAGCTGACTATTAAGAATTTAAGTCCAGTAATAAGAACTATTGACGATTTAAACGTCCTTGATCAGAATTTTAACTCAGTGTTGAAAGATGGGTCTCCGATAACTATTCCAGAGATAGCAGCAAGAAGGACTAAAGATGCATCATTTGAATTTGAACTGATACAGGATCTTGGTGCGGGGGAGAATATTACTCTCGTGATAGGTAATGACTTCGTTGGATATTACTCAATTATTTTTCAAGAAAATCAAATCAAAGAAGCTCAGAATGCGTCTCTAGAAATATTAATTCCTTTGTTTGCTGTCTCCATAACTGCGTTAGTCAAATCAAGAAAAAAAATTTGACGGTAGAAAGAATTGCTGTCTTCTAGGCATTATCTCCCTTTTTATGTTTCTCAAGCCTTCTCCGTTCAATCTCGTCTTCAATTGTTTTTATAGCATCCTTCATTAAGAGTATGCTTTCTTTAAGTGGGCCTTTTTCACTCTCAAGATCCTCTAGACTAGTCTCTCTCAATAATTCTGAAATCTCTTCATCAGGGAGCTCTAGTATGGATTTTGCAAAATGTAAATGAGGACGTGGAGGTGGGCGATGCATGCGAAAAGCTTTTGCAAAGTCTTTTCGTGCTTGTCCTAACTTTTGTGCAACTTCTACCCCATAATCCGTTAATTGATAATTTTTAGTAAATCGTTTTCCCTCTTTGTTATTCTGGTCTGAAATCTCTTCGATTATTCCTTCTTCTTCGAATTGTTTTAAAGCTGGATAGATAGATGCTGTTGTAGGACTCCATCTCTTGTCAGTAATTTGTTCAATAACCTTGGCAATGTGATAGCCATGTAGTTTTCTTCTAAAAGGACGCGTATCTGTTTTCGTGTCGTTTTTAAGTTCTCTTTCGTGGAGTAATAGATGTAGAATGAAAAAACGTAAACTACCTCGATGGAAACCTTGGATCCATTTGTTTACAAGATCATCGGTGGCTTTTTTGGCTTCATTCTCGGTTTCCAAATTATTAGAACCTCCATTCTAAAGCTTAGAGATCAATCTAAACCTATTTTCGACTATATTCTTTGGTAGAATGCATATATAAGAAACCTATATATAGTTTTTCTAGTTATTCGTTGAATTGAAAAATAAATCATTTAAAATGGAAGATAGGTTATGCAGGCAACCCAACCAGTTTCAATCGATGTACAACGGAGAGAATATACACATTTACCCACAGAAAAGTATAGATCTGCTACACATTGGTATTTAAGCTTTCTATGGCGAAGTCCAGGGCTTGTAATCATTAGTTTAGTAACTTCACTCATAAGCGGCTTTCTAAATATAGCTCCAAGTCTTCTTTTGGGAGTCGCTTTTAGTATTCTCACTGATCCCACCGAAGGGTTTACTCTACAATTCATACTTGTTTGTATAGTAATAATAGGAGCAGCCTTGGTAGCATTTGCATTTACTTTTGTTACAAACTATACATGGACAATTGCAGCATTTCGCTTCGAGCGAGACGCTCGACAAGAATTTTTCGATATTATCCAAGAACATTCAATGACTTTTCACGATGAAATTGATAGTAGTAGCTTACTTTCCATGGCAATGAATGAAATCTCCCAAATGCGAATGGGTGTGAATCCATCCATGCGTATGTTATCTGGTTCCTTATTAACCATGGTTTTTATAAGTATTACATTCTATGCTTTCGATGCTCGATATTTTGTAATAGCATTAATCGGGTTTCCAATTTATCTTGTCTTGGCAATCCGATATTCTCGTACAATCGGTCCAGTTCGGAAAGAGCTTGCTAATCGCCTAGCTGTTGTAACACGTGATTCACAAGAGATATTTAGAGGTATTGAGGTTGTCCGAAGTTTCAATCAAGAACCGTCAGAAAACAAGCGTTTCAGCGAAAGTAGTTCACGTTACGCTGAAATGGTTACAAAAGAAGGAAGATTATCCGCTTTCTATTGGCCAGCTCTCATTCTAATCGCCATAACAAGCCTTATTTTTGGCCTAGGTTTAACTACTCTTCAAACTAGCATCGATGTTGGCCAATTCACTTCTTCTCTTTCTATGCTTGTTAGTCTCCAATTTTTGAACTTCATGCTACCAATGGCTTTACTCAACATTCAGGCTGGTAGTACCAATGCCAATAGAATCTGGGACAAGATGAGATGGCAGGATCCAGTACCAGATAAGACCGTTGAAGGAACTACTCCAGACTGGGATGGTGATATCGTCTTCAACAATGTTTCAATGAAGTATGGCACTAGTCCCAAACTAGCTTTAAAAGGTATCAATATCAGGATCCCCAATGGTTCTCGTGTAGCTGTTATAGGAGGCCCAGGCTCTGGAAAATCTACTTTCCTTAAGATGCTGCTAAGACTATATGATCCCATTGATGGAGTAATATCCATCAACGGTGTCTCGTTAACTGACATTCCTGCAAAAGAAATTCGAAGAGGAGTTTGTCTTGTTGAACAGGAAGTTTTTCTTTTTTCAGCCTCTGTAAAAGATAATATTGCTTTTTCCAATCCTAATGCAACCGAAGAAGAACTTATTTCTGCTGCACAATACGCGCAGGCTGATAAATTTATTCAAAAACTACCTAATGGCTATGACACGAAGATCGGTGAGCGAGGTTCCAAGCTTTCAGGTGGACAACGCCAAAGAATCGCAATAGCACGAGCTCTTCTTGCTGATCCCAAAGTTTTACTATTAGATGATTCAGTTTCTGCTATTGATTCTAAAACAGAAATGTTATTGAGACAGGCTTTAGGTAAACTAATGGAGAATCGAACATCTATTGTTGTTACACAGCGATTGGCTACCTTATTAGAATCAGATATGATTATACTATTTGACAAAGGGGAGATTTGTGCGATGGGATCTCATCAAGAGCTCTTAAGGGATTGTGAACGGTATAGAACGATTTTTGCTAGTCTACCCCAAATTATAGGAGGTCAGTTCTAAATGTCACATGGTAGAGGGCCAATGGGAGCAAGAGCCTTTACTCAAGAGAAACATCAAAACGTTCGCTCCACTAGACTTCTTCTGGGATTACTTTGGGGATATTTACAAAAGTATTCTACTATACTAATAATTTCAGCGATCCTCATAATTTTGTATACTGTTGGAAATGTCGCCACTCCGCTAATAATTGCTGAAGGTTTAAACGTGGCATTTTTAAACATTAATCCAGATATTGAATTACTATTTTCCCTTTTTCTTCTTTTCTTGGGTTTAAGCTTAACAATTTGGCTTGCTAATGCAATAAATACTTGGATTTTAGCTCGTGTGAGAGCAAACCTGTTAAATGATGTTCGTACTGATGTTTTTAATCATCTGGTTCATGCTGACATGACTTTTCATCATTCTGAACAAAGTGGAAACGTAACGAGTCGTGTAACAAGCGATACTGATGAATTGGCAACAGGAATCACTGTTGCGACCTCCGCTAGTTCTCAATTTCTATTAACTATCGGAACCTTCCTCGTTCTTCTTTTTACTAGTTGGATTATTGCAGGAATCGCTTTGTTAGCTATTCCAGTAGCGATGTTTTTTGCAGGCTTCCTTGGAACCATTGGCCGTAAGGTAATGTTTCGTGTCCGACGGTCTTATGGTGAAGTTTCTGGTCAAATGGCTGAGAGCTTGGCAGGGGTGTCTATTGCCAAGTCATTTAATCGTGAGGAATGGACTTCAACTGTCCTATATGACTTGAATATGAAAACATACCAAAATTTCAAACAGTTAGGAGCAATTTTTAACTTTATGATGCCAGCTATAGGAATGATTTCCACAATCCTTGTGGCTTTGACCTTAATTGCGGGAGGATGGCTTTCAACGTCAGTATTAACAGTTGGATCTGTTTATTTAGGAGCTGTTTTGGTGCAGCGCTTTCTAAGTCCGATTCTTCATATGGCAATGTTTTATCCTCAGCTTCAATCTTCTTTAGCGGCTATGGATCGCGTGGCTGATGTTCTTGAACAGAAACCAGTAGTTACAAATTCTCCTACTGCTATCCCTTTAGATACTAGTGATACTAGCGTTACTCTGCAGAATGTTACATTTGAGTATGAGAAGGGTACCCCTGTTCTTCAAGATGTCTCTTTTGAAGTTAAAGCAGGTGAAAAAATCGCGATTGTTGGTCATACAGGAGCAGGAAAAACAACGTTGGCAGCTTTATTGTCACGTTTTTATGATCCGACAGAAGGTAATGTATTCATAGGATTCCAGAATCTAAAAGACATCACCCTCGAGAGTCTTCATTCGTCTGTGGGATTAATTCCCCAAGAACCATATCTATTTGCTGATACCGTAATAGAAAACATTCGCTATGGTAATCCTGAAACAAGCGATAAAGCAATCTTTTCTCTATGTAAACTTATTGGCGCTGACGATTTCATTGAAGCTCTCCCTGAAGGTTACCAAACACAGTTACTGGAAAGTGGAAAAGGATTAAGTTCAGGCCAACGCCAAATGATTACTATCGCTAGAACCATGTTGGCTGATCCTCGAATCCTTGTGTTAGATGAAGCAACATCCCGTTTGGATGCTTATTCAGAAAGCCTCGTTCAGGAAGCCCAACGAAAATTATTTACGGGACGAACTACCTTCGTAATCGCCCACCGTTTAACCACAATACGTGATGTCGATCGAATAGTTGTATTCACCAAGGGGAGATTGGTTGAACTTGGGACTCATGAAGAGCTTCTCGCTAATAAAGGAGATTATTCTGAGTTGTACAATACATACTACGTCCATCAGGGTGTAGATGAATTGACAGAAGTTTATAAAGCTCCTACTGTTCCTAAAATAGAAGTTCCTGAAGGTATGCATGCTCATATGAGTGCAATGATGAAGGAAGGCGGAATGAATCCTGAAGCCATGCATGCAATGATGAAAGAAAAAGGTATGAATCCTGAAGCCATTCGTGAAATGATGAAGAAACGCGGTATTAAACCCGAAGATATGCATGCAATGATGAAAGAAAGAGGCCACGGTTAAATTTCTTTTATTCAGTTTTCTTTTCTGAAAGGATTTCTTCAAAAGTAACCTTGAAAACGTGGTTATTAATCAGTTCTCCAATAACTAGGTGTTTTCATGCTCGACTACCACGTAATTGGTCTTTTTTACGCAATCAATTTAGCTTTGTACTTCGCTATAAGCCTGCCATTAGATTTTTTGACATATCAAAGAGGTGACGGTAAGACTAAAGAAAATTCTCCCAGTTTTGATATTAATCCAATTAGGGTCATAACTTTCCTGACTTCGCTATATATGTGGTTATTATTTCTTTTTGTCCCCATTGATGCATTATTTGGTTTTGATGTTTTAAGAACCACTATTTTTCTCGATTTTGAACCTTGGGGTACATTGATTCAAATTCTTGGCGCTTTTTTAGTTCTTCTTGCTACTCTAGTTGCCACGTGGGGACGCGTATCCCGTGGAAGACGAGCTTTTTCTTGGGGAATTCCTAAAAAACTTGAAACTGATGGAATGTATCATTTCATTCGACATCCTCTTTATGCTTCTTATTGCTATTATTTCTTGGGTTTCTTTTTGATTCTTCAAAATATTCTCATTATTCCTCTCCTTTTAGGGATCCCTGGTTATTATGAGCTCTCTAAGTATGAGGAGAAAATCCTAGTTGACTATTTCGGGGATGAATATATTGAATACCAGAAAAAAGTTGGTGGTTTTTTTCCACGATTCTGGAGAAAAGACCATTATAAATTTGAGGAAAATAGTGAAAAACTCTAAGCTTATCCATCTATTATCTTTCTTTTAGAATAACAAGCTCTATAATGAGGAATTAAAGGCCTTTGGCCAACCTCCATATTTTTCCATTATTATATCAATTTTTTCCATTATTCTCATTATTTCTTGAATCACTCTGACAATTTTACCAAAAAAATGTATTTCATTTAGTGTTAGTTCCTTCCCTCTCCGATCTCTTAACCATTTATGACAGACACGGTATCCACCAATATAGAAATCATAAACTCTTTTGGATATTCCATCAAAATACTCTTTTTTATTTATTTTTAATTTGTTGTCATCAAGGTGCATTAAAGTTCTAATTATGACCGAATTATCGTTTGTTGAGCCTTTCAAGGTAACTAAAGGTTCATTTATGCGTCTAGACTTCATCAAATATAATTCTGATAATTCCCTCCCAAGATCTATCATTTCATTGAATAATTTTGTATTCTCTGAGAATGGTATTCGTGGGAAGTCAATCTTCAAGAAATCTTCATATCTCTTCCTATATTCCCTAGAGTGAAGGATTGCAATGATATAATACAAAATTTTTTCTGCGTCTAAGTTGAGCTCAATTTCAAAGGTTCTCTTGATTAAGCATTTGAAATCCTCGGTAAAGTTAATCGTATTTCTAACTCTACCATCTTTTTGTTCAAATAAATATAAAGGAAAAATTGGAGCATTATTCCCTGCTCTAGTAGCCATCACCCCTAATTCAATAATACTCTCTGTAATATAGATGTCTCGCCATGGAGCAGGTCTAGAATTTCTTGAAACGACCAACCCCAAATTTTTTCCAAGGATCATATGCTTCATAACTCTTCCCCGAGGTCTTTCGTGAAAACCTCTAGAGTATCCAGTGTAAAAAGTGTAACGCTTATCAAATGGACGATATAGGATCGGAACGATATGATTTTGGAATTTTTCCCTTAATTCACTCTTTGACATGCTTTTTCTTAACCCACAACTTAAGAGGTCACGCTTAGCCTTTTGAAATGTCCATTGACGTTTATCTTTCTTCACCTTATGTTTTATCCTTAAATCTGTCTCGGATAACAATACAAAGTCTTCAATGATGTCCCTTATCTTTTGGGGAGTCTCTTGAATTGTCAGAGAATCTTGGCCAGTCATAATCCCAACTGAATAGAGTGAAAAAATATCTGTTATTTTCCACCAAGATTGATATTCATTCCATCGGGTCATGTTTAGATCATAGAACATGTACCACGGACTGAATGAGGTGATCTCTCTCCAATCAATGGTTGCTAAATCATAATTTTCGAGAAATTCATATTTATATTTTCGCAATCCCCATAAGTCAGCTCTAAATATTCTTGCTTCTCCCTTTCTACTTGGGTTTTTCACAAAGAAAAAAATGCATACTCCTTGTTGGATATCAAAGACATTTTGATCTTTCTGACCGTCTGGACTTATCTCTTTTCTTCGGGTATTTCCGTGAAGATCAAGAATATAGATGTCTGTAAAGGTCTTCATTAGCTGTTGTCTCATCCCTCTAAACGTCGGATTATCCAAAAAGCTGTGATTTGTTATAAATGCAACAATTCCATACCCCGTTTTCTCAACTCGCCATTGAGCAAATCGTATGAATTTAACGTAGTCATCGTTTAGCCATTTTGGGTTTTTTTCCTGTAATGCTTCCCCATCAACTTCAAAGTAATTCACTTTTCGGCTGTTATCATTATTTTTCCCATGTAAAAGTGTATCTATCCATTTTGATTTGTTTGCGGAATGACCTGCATAAGGTGGATTTCCTACGATTATTGATATAGGATGGTCCATTTTTATTTTATTTACAGTTTCACATTCTTTTGAAAGAAATCCTGTATTGATAAATTTCGTTATTGTGTCTTCAATCTGATGTGTCCCTTCCAAAGTATTAGCTAAATAGACTCCTAATCGTTTTTTCTGTTGGAAAGTATATCCAGTTTCTCGTAATTTCAATCCAAGTTTGAGATGAGCAATTGTGTAAGGAGTTATCAGTAATTCAAATCCAAAAAGCCTTGACAAGAGATTGTTGTTGACATAATTCTTCCATTTCTGTTGAAATTTTACCTTATCTAAGGAGCGATATTTTTTCTTGAAGCTCTCATAAATTAGATCAATAATGTGGCTAAGAAAAGTGCCAGTTCCCGTAGCTGGGTCAAGAATCTGAATTTTAGGTATTTTTTCACCATTCAAAGTGATAAAAGAATCATCTGCTAAACCATCTTTGCAATCAAATTGTGATTGTAACAAATGATTTACAGACCGAACGATAAATGAAACAACAGCATTGGGAGAATAAAAGACACCACGTTCAATTCTTTGGTTTGGTTGATAGTACCGTAAGAAATCTTCATAAAAATGGGTTAATGGGTCTTTCGTTTCCCATTTTTCATGAAAATTGCTTAAAATTGATTGGATATCGGTATTGTTAAGTAGTGTAACTAATTTAATGATCCCTAGATTTTCTAAATACATACTAGATGTTAGATTATTATTGTATTGCGAGATTTCACCTAAGAGACTCTCTAAAAATGGACTTGTAGAAAGGAATATTCCTTTAATACCTTCTAGGTTAATTTTAACAGAATGAAAAATTCTAATAAAGAGTAACCAGTAAGATATGGTCTGAGCATACATGTCCGAGAATGCTTCTAGTGTAAGATCATTTAAAACAAGCTTAAATTCTCGAAAGCATTTAACAAGAGGACCATTTTCCTCCTCCACTGAAATTTGTTTCTTTATATTATCACGAATACCCGTTGCGACTCGAGCTAAATTTTTAGTGAATGCTTGAGATGATTTTTCGATTTCGCTCATTATTTTTTATTTTTCAATGAACCCTTAATAAGAATAATTTCTTGTCATCCTTGAAATGAATCGACACCTTTTAGAAAGGTACAAAAGATATTATATGTATCATTAAAGTATCAACATAGGATCAGAGAGCCTTTTGTTATTACTGCTTAAATGAGTATTTTGAATGAAGTGACACAAAGGGATCATAATGAAACCAACCAAAAAGTATTTGTTGACAGAAAGATCCTGGAGGCGTAAAATGATTAATATGATAAGCGTTTGTCGAAAAAAATCACGCGCTGTGTCACCAGTAATTGCTACAGTCCTTTTAATTGGTTTGGTTGTGATAGCTGGGGTTGGAGTTGCATTAGTAATTTTTGGGACAGTTAATACACCAGCTCCTATTAAATTAGATGTGCTTTATATCTCAGAGTTTGCAACAACTGATGATAATATTTTAATCGACCAGTTCTCTGTAACTCTTCAGAACGAAGAACGCACTCATGTTCGGATAGAGCTTGATGGTTTTGAGTTGACTTTTCAAAACGGAACTTCAATACCTGGATGGAGTGTGAATCTTGAAGTTAGTGAGATACTTCTTCAAGCCAGAACCATTCGAGATATTCCCCTGGTTTGTGACACAATAAATGGCCAAGAATTGACTCCTCAAAACGAAACTATCTATATCACAGTCACTGTTTTTCCCGAGGGTAGTACTAGTGAACGATCTGCTAAAACATTCCAATCAGATCTGTTAGTTGTAGGTGACACAACCGGCCCCTTTTCCTTAGGTCTACAAGTTTCTACTACGAATTTGGGAAGTACAGGATTGAATATGAATTTTTCAGCTTCTAATAATGGTAGTACAAACACAGAATTATCTCTTGAATTCTTCACTGGTTCTCCAGAGAGCATCTTTTTTGTTGTCAATGGTACCACCCGTGATCGTCATTATTTTTCGCTTGCTAGGTATTCGAGCACCACTTTTCCAGACGATGTGTTCTTAGTAAACGCAACATCTCAAGCAACGGTCGACGATAACTATTTAGTGCTGGTTTACTTGTGGAGAGAATCAGATCTGACAATACTTGCATCTGCAAGTGTTGTTCTAACCTATACAGGTTGAATATTCTCTTTCCGACAGAAACTTCAGAAATTGGGGTTATAGATTTCTGGTCATTTCACATCTTATTGGATGAAGATTTCCTCAATTTCCTCTAATAAATAATTACTAACCATGATTGCTCCAATAATCTTTTGAAATAGCTTTATGTCATTATTAGATAAGGGAATTAATTCTTTTTTACGATAAATCAACCACTTCTTTAAAATTTGGTACCCACCCACTTTGAATTTCCAGATTTCAGGTGAAATATTCGTAAAACATTGTGAACGATTGATCTGAAGACAGAATGTCTTTTCATCATATTTTATTCTTTCAATGACATTATTTCCTGATTTTGGAAAATCACCTTGTGTTTGGAGTTCCTTTTTTCCAAATAGAGGAGAATGTTGAAGTAGATGACATTTTATTAATTCCATACCTTTTTCTGCAATCATGTCGAAACGTTCTTTGTTATCTATGAAGAGGATTCTCACTCCCTCTTGTAAGAAAGGTGAGAATTTTCTTCGATACAATTTAGTATTAAGAATTGCGTAAATGTAAGAAAGAACTTCTTCTGGTGAGGGTACAGGGCTGTATTTTTCTATTAAAAATGAAATAAAATTTTCAGTAAAATTTGTTGAGAGATTCTTATACATCTCAACTCGCTGTATTAAGCTTAAGTCCTTTTCCTCACTTGTCTTGTCTTGTATTTGTGATACGAAAGGTAACTCTACTTGAAATAATTTTTTTTCTTCTTTCTCATCTGGTGTCTTTCGAAGTAAATATAATGGGGCGATTAAAGTCCATTCACTCGTTTTGGAAGAAATTAATCCCCCTTCTGCAAGACCCGTAGTTACAAACACATGTTGCCAAGTTTTTGTTGAAGGTGTCGTATTGCAGAAAGCCAATCCAATATTTCCTTTTGGCCTATGTAACAAGTGCTGGAAGAGATCCCATCTTGGATAACCAATTAATCCCTTTTTTTTATCATAAAATACCCAACGATAGTCAAATGGTCTATACTGCACTTGCAAGAACTTTCTATAGATGATTTTATCCCAAGTTTCATCATCTAGATCGTAGGATGAATTTAATTGCCAAGTAGTTTCCTCCTTACTTGAGTTATCATTATGATTTTGATTATCGCCTTTTATTTTCATGGCTGCTAATTGAATGGTTTGTCGTACGCTTTCACGGACTTCTGAAACTTTCCAGTCTCTTCTATCCTTTCCCACTTGGTATTTCTGTCTAAATATTTCAGATTCTAAATCTAATAAATCGCAAATAATTTCTTTTAATCTTGTTTTACTCATTTGAATGGATATTTTATCTCGGTCAGTTTTGAGGCCACTCTTGTAGAATTGAAATATATTTGTTAATGGAAAACCTCGCAAGTATTCCTGAGCGAAGGTTAAATCTTTCGGAATGAACAAATGTGTGGGAGCTCTAGGAGTGAAAGTTGTCCATGAGATGCCGTCCGAGGAAAAAATTTTTGATGAATTATCTAGTAAAAATTGATATTTGTCTTGCCTAGTTAGGATATTATGTTCCATCGTAGAAAAGTAATAAACCTGCTTTTTACTCTGAATGTTATCAAGTTTGACTAGGAAAATTATGCAAACACCAATCTGGATGTCGAAGATATTCTCGTCAGGTTCTCCTTTTCGAGTGTTACCATGAAGGTTAAGAATGTATATCTGGTCGAATGTTTCAAGCAGTTTTGATCTCATTACAAAATGGGAGTTCCCATCAAGGAAAGAATTATTAGTAATTAATGCAATAATTCCCTGCTCATTCTGTTCAATTTTCCATTGTGCGTAACGCAGAAATTTGATATAATCGTCATTTAAGTTACGCCAACTTCTTTTCGGAACCCCTTCCTTGTATAGTGAAGTTAGGTCTTGTATCCATTGTTTGTTATTACGTGATTTATCGTTATATGGAGGATTACCTAGTATCACCATTATCTTCTTTTGAAGTTTGATTCTATTTGCAGTCCGACCTTCTAGTGAAAACTTTGGGAAAAGGTGAGCTTGCTTGTGTGTAACGTTATCCAAAGTGTCAGTTAAATAAACCTTGATTCGGTCATCTGATTGCAAATTATAACCTTGTTCGTTTAGAAAGAGGGAGAGTTTCAGATGAGCAATGGTGTATGGAGCAATTAAGCACTCAAATCCTAGATAATTTTTCAAAAGGTGGTTTCTGATGATTGTTCCTTTTTTTTCATCGTCGACACAACATAAAATCCTTTTAAAGACCTCCAAGATGAACGTTCCAGTTCCAGTGGCAAAATCTAAAAAGGCCAGACTCGTATCCGAGAATCCAGCCGAGTTAAATTCATCAGTAAGAATCTGTTCAATACCATTGAGAATAAATCCAACAATAGGAATAGGAGTGTAATAGACACCTTTTCTCTTTCGTTGTTTTGGATCGTAGTTTTCAAGAAAATTCTCATAAAAGTAATCAAATGAATCTTGTTTTTTCTGTGTTTTCGAGATCAAAGGAATTAAGCTTGATACTTCCGTGGAATTTAAGATTTTGATTATTTCTTCAAGAATCTCGTTAATGCCTTCTGGGATGTTATGCGCTTTTGCTGTTTCGAATAATTCCCTAATAATTTCCATAGATGATGGAATGAAATCAATAGAACTTTTTCGTGATAATATTGAGGCACTAGCATTGATACGAGTCAAAAGCAGACCGTAAGTAATCGTTTGAACATATGAATCAATAAATTCTTCCAGAGTCAAATCTTCGATTAATGATTTTTTTAAGAGATTGAATAAACCTTTTTCTCCCAACAATCTTTCTTTGAAATCACTACCTTTTTCTAGTGGGACAACTTCTTCTTCTATTAACTTTCGGAACAATCTAGCTTTGTCTGCAAGTAAATTTGAAAGTGTCTTTGGATCACGAATCATCTGTTATTGATACGACCTTTTCATCCTATAGATAGGTATTTTATAATTCACTTCACGTAGTTTTATCAATTGTTTGTCGTAATTATTTGTTGATTGAATTTGTTCTCAGAATTGCTGAATAATGATTTTGGTATCGAATCACGGAATTGTATTCAATTTGTTGAGGTATTAATCGATATTTTCAATAAAAAGTCAGCTGCTCAAACTATGAGCTTCTTTAATAAATGGAAAAAGTCTTTTTCAGAATCCTGTGGGTATGATTTTGCAAAATTAAAACCATCAGCAGTTTCTTTGGTCAATAAATTCACTAGAAATGAAACTGACCTTGATCAATTACTTTTTTGTCTTCAAACATACTTTTCACTTATTCTTGCAGTTTTTGCTTCAGAAGTAGTTTGTCTTAAAACAAATGCAGATTATAAGAGCTATATCAAGTTTTTATTAGAAGTAGATAAAGAAAAATTCGCTGAAATATTTAAAACAATGGTTTCAAATAAGATTTTCGAATCGGTTGGTATTAAAGAATTTTTAGGAGATACATTATTTTGGTGGTTTACCGATGAGTGGTCATTATCCCTAGAAGAAGCTATTTACTCGATCCTAAGAACTTTGAATAACTACGAGACTTTGTTCGGTGAGATTCATGCTGGTGGTTCAAAGGACATTTTTAAAGATCTTTATGAGAATTTAGTACCTAGCTCTGTTAGACATGATTTAGGGGAATATTATACGCCTAATTGGATTGTTGAATATATTATTAATGATAATATTGATTTGTACAAAGAAACACGAATATTGGATCCTGCCTGTGGTTCAGGAACATTTCTCATTCATGCAATTGATCTATTTAAAAGGCAATTCGAATCAACAATGAACAAATCTACCCTTCTACATCTAATTACTAATCAAATTGTAGGTTTTGACTTGAATCCAATTGCTATTGTAACAGCACGTACAAATTACTTGATAGCGATTGTAGATCTGATACCCTTTGCTAAAAAGGGGTTTGAAATCCCCATTTTCCTCATGGATACCATTTTAGCAAACGAATCGATTCCCCCTTATCCACATGGAAAATTTGACTATGTTGTGGGAAATCCTCCATGGATTAGTTGGGAAAACCTCCCCCCCTCCTATAGGATAACCACCCAGAATCTGTGGAAGCAATATAACTTATTTTCAATAAAAAAAGGGTCTGAAGCTAGGCTTGGTGGTGGAAAGAAGGATTTTTCAATGTTGTTCGTTTTTAAATGCATAGACAAGTACCTAAAAGACGGAGGTCATTTGGTATTTTTAATAACACAGACAATTTTTCAATCAGTGAAGACAGGCGAGGGATTTAGGAAATTTCAAATCAAAGGAAATGAATATTTTCGTGTTCTAAAAGTAGATGATTTATCAGATTTAAAACCCTTTACAGCCAATGCACAAGCTGCTATCATATATTGTAAGAAAGGAGAGAATACAATTTATCCTATTAAATACAAAATATGGAAGAAAAATGCAAAAATTGACTATTCTGATAATTCTCTGTCATTTAGAGACATTAAAGATTGTATCAGTGAGAAACAATTCTTAGCTCAACCTTCATCAAAGAGATTGGAATCACCTTGGATTATTTATCCCTCATCTGATAAGGATTTTCCGAGATTAATACGGGCGCTGAAGGGAGGATCTCCCTATTTAGGGAAATCTGGTGTTTGCACATGGCTTAATGGCGTTTTTTGGATTAAAATACTTGAACTCAACCCTGATGGGACAATTCTCATTGAAAATATCAGCGATGTGGGAAAGATAAAGGTTCCCTCAATCCAAATGAAAATTGAACCAGATCTCGTTTATCCATTAATAAGAGGGAGGGACATTAGACAATGGAACATTACTTCAACAGAGAATTATTATATATTAATTACAAATAATCCAGACATCCGGAAAGGGATAACTGTTTCAAAGATGAAAACGGAGTATCCAAATACATATAAGTATTTTCTCAACTTTAAAGATACTTTGATAAGACGATCTGGCTATAAGAAATATTTCAAATCAACTGATCCCTTTTATTCTATATATAACGTTAATCAGAATCTATTTGCCCCATTTAAGCTCCTTTGGTCTGAAATAGGAGACTTTAGGTGTGCGATAGGTCACCCCATAGTTGATCAGTTTCTCGGAGAAAAAATTCCTGTGCCAAATAATAAGGTTATGTATATTCCCTTTTTCAGTGAAAATGAAGCTTGTTTTGTAGCAGGAGTGTTAAACTCTCCTTTGGTTCGAAAATTCATAGCAGCAAAGAAATTAGTTACTTCAACTTCAACTAACCTTATTAGAGAGATGAGAGTGCCTAAATTTAACGTAGAGCTTTTTGAACACCAACAAATTGTAGAAATATCTAAAGATTTGCGGAATGATAAGAAATCTCGTTCCCAAGAACAACTTCAGCAATTAATACAAGAAATTTATTCTTAAATCGTATTTTATTTCCTAAAATTAAAATGATGCTAAGATTTCAGCTCTTTCTCTAAGATTGTATCGATTTTATTGATTATTTCCTTGTTTTGAACCGTCTCAACCGTTTTTAATTCTTCTGCTAACTTTAACAATTCCTGCTTAGCATCATTTGATAGTCTGAAAGGATTGACAATCAAAGCTTTCATCATCTCTTTTGGTTCAATTTTTAAAGTATCGCCTCCATAACACCTACCAACGTCTCTAAGAGCACTAACTGTAGTTTGGGAATTTAAAATCACCCAGAAAATCGTTAAAATATCTTCCGACAATCCTATCTTTTCTTTGGGGTAAATCATTAAAAATGTATTCAATGGTCTGACTTTTGCTTCATTTAGGATGAATCGTGGATTACCTCGGCTCAAATAGGTATAAAGAAAGCCTGGAATGTCTCTTTTTTCGGTCTGATACCATACTCTCCTAGTTTTAACTAAACTCCCCTCAGGAACATCTTGATTCACGCCGTATTCAAGATATTCTTCTAAATTTCTATCTTGAAAAGTGTCTATATCCTGCTGGATGTTAAGCAACCATATATTTCTCTGTTGATCTTTTAATTCTGTAAAATCTTCCTTTGAAAGAACGTATTTTTGCACATAACGGGTTTTACTAATTGTGGGGACAACATATCTCTGATCAATTTTGTGTGTTGTCAATTCTTCATCAGAAAATGTAAAGAACTTATTATTTCCTGTTGCAATTCCCCGCATTACTCTAAAGTATCTTGACATTTCTACATAGTTACCATCCTCATCAGCGAATGAAAATGCGAAAGGAGTGGTCCAATTACGTTCAGGATCAAGTTCGGTTTGTTTTTTGATGTACAGCTCCCCCGTTGACCACTCAAAAACATCATTACTTACAACCTTAAGATAATTACGAATTCTTTCTTTTGAAGTCCACTCTTTCAAGATTAATAGTTTAGTCTCATCTGTTGGTTTGGGAATCTTCCCCTCAACAGTAAATATGCACGCAGCTGTGTCCACGCCTGGGAAGACACTTAATGAGTGGTGGAAAACGATGATGAATGGAATTTTATATCTTTCTTTCAAAATTTTCTTCAGATAAGTGCTGTTTCTTGATTCAAAAATTAGTGTTGGAGTAATAAATGCAATTCGGCCATTTTTAAGTAATAGTTTCAATGATTTGAGAATGAAATACATAAATAAACTAGAAATCCTACTAAATGTACCTCCGAATGTATTTTCAATCTCCTCTCCTATTTCCTCCTTTATTTTTGATGAAATGACATGGTGTCTAGAGTATGGAGGATTACAGATAATGGCGTCGAATCCATTTGACTGCGTCTCTAAATACGAATCAAGACTCCCTAAGGAGGTTAACGCTAATGTATCACAAATACTATGGTTAAAATCATTTTTTTGCGTTGTGAGGAAATCTCCATATATCAATTCCGTTTTATAAGGAGAATCGTACAAACTTACTTTAGTTATTTCATATAAAAGCGGGTGGAGTTCAATTGCTGTGATTTTTCCTTGAAAATTTGATGAAATCTCTTGCAGAGTATGAATAAAAGTTCCTGGCCCTGTGCATGGATCAAGTATATTTCGTGGATCATCTTCAAGTAATATATCAACCATAAATTCCGCAATGTGTTTCGGGGTCCAAAATTGGCCCATTTTCCGTCGAAATTTTTGATGCACGATTTCTAGGTATAAAGATGACAATACCTGTGTTGATTGGTTAAGAAACTCCTGATTAAATGGAAGTAACGAGGGTAAAACAACCAATGAGCTTAGGTTGGCTATCGAGTCTAGAACTGAAGAGATAAACATTTTAGGGTACTTTTTCTTTAGAAAATTAGAAGCTCCCTCAATAGAAGAACCTGAAAAGTCATCCTCTTCTTCATATTTGAATATAAACAAAAATCTGTTTAGTATTAGTAATGCCGCAAGCTCTTTAAAAGTTTCTCCTGATTCTATTGGAATTCCAGTCATTTCTGAGAAAATAGATAGTTCCTTTCGTTCATTGACACTGAGGTTATCATAAAAATTTGATGGAATCGACTTCTTTATTGATAAAAATATTGATGTGACCTGGGATTGAGGAATTTGCTTTTCTTTCTCCTTCTCGGATTCAACAACATTCGCCATTTAATTCTCACACTTAGTCATTCATTCAAATCTTTTATCAATAAAATCTAATTTGTAGTAACTTAATTCAACATCATACAATGTAAGGAATTTTAACTGGTTCAATACCAAGTAAGCGGAGATAAACCAACATTTGACCTCGGTGTTGCACACTATGCTCCAGGAGTTCCAATAAAATCTCACCTTTTGTAGCAGGACGATTAAAGTCCTCGAGCAACTCATCAAGCACAGATGGGGATATAGTTTCTAGATGATTCTTAGATTTGGTAATTACGTCTTCGTACAGTGTTTTAATATCATGGGCTGAACGGTATGTAGCTGTATTGTACGTTAATGGTTCCCAATGGTTAGTTGCAACTCCTCGTGAGTAAAATTCAATCGAACGAACCATATGCAGCACTATTTCTCCTAGAGAACGACCAGATAAAACAGGTTCACTTAATAGATTTGGATCATGATCGGTTAGTTGATCGATTAATAGCCTTGTTTCATCAAAGTGTCGTTTAATAGCAGAAATTAAAAAATTGGATAGCATTTGAATTCATCACTTTATACGTTTTTTCATAATATTAAACCCATTCTTTTAAAAGAGATTCCGCTACATCTCCCATCCTTGAGAATTTTACTTTATTATCTTTCATATGGGAAATCAGTTGCTCTAAAACATTAATCCGATATGCATGGCCAATACAGGCTGGATGAAGAGTAAGTGTAAATACTAATTGATTTTGCGGGATCTCTCCCATCTCAGAGAGTGAATCAAACTGGGTTTTCCAAATATCTAATGCGTCCGACGGTGTGTGCTGTTTATCCTCAAAAATAACCCAATCATCCAGAAACCATTCGACTGGAAATTCTATTATTTTGCTTGTTGTTCCAGGTACCTCTAATAAGTACGGACGATCATCAGCCATTAAACTAGAATCGTAAATATAGTCTGCCTCAGCAAGCAATTTAAGAGTATTTATTGAAAGTTTAAAGTATGGTGCTCTAAAACCTTTGATTTTTTCAGAAAATTCTTTTAAAGATTGAGTTGTTTTCTCAATAATTTCTCTCTCATCGGAAATCGAAAGTGTGTCGAAATTTTCATGGAGATAACCATGTGCAGCAATCTCATGACCCTTCGATACGATCATTTTCGTGATTTGCGGATATTCCTGTGCAACCCATCCACACACGAAGAAAGTGGCTTTAATCTCAAATCTATCAAGGAGCGAAAAAATTCTCGGAATTCCTCTTCGAATCGCAAATTGTCCTTTAGAGACTCTACCAGGTTCCTCACGTTGCCTAACTTGGACGCTTTCGGCATCAAAATCAAATGATAAACAAACAGTACATTTTTTGCTCATTTTCCTACTTTCCTATTAACACAGAATGTCTATTGTTTTCGCAAAATTGGTAACGTCATACAGTGGGGTCCACCACCGCCTCGTGCTAGCTCACCACCCTGAATTGGTAAAACCTCAACACTACGTTCTTGTAACTCTTTGATAATACGTTCATTCCATTCATAAATTACACATTTTCTCCGATCAAGGCAAACCACGTTTGCTCCAAACAAATATAACTCATTATCGGTAATTGGAATTGTTTCAGCATCGTAATTCTCCTGTACAAAATCCATTAATGGTAACAATTTCATGGGTTCTCCTTTCCGCCAAATTCTGACAGGAAAAGTTTCTACAGACGCAGGATGATATAGAATAAGATCTTTATCAACAAACATCATACCACCGTCCAGATGAACGCGCCAAGAAGGAAGGGGAACCAACACCACGGTTTCAACTATTTTTTCAAGAACTACTTTCACTATTTGATTTAGTCCATTCTCGTTAGTTCGGGTACCATATCCTATCATTAATGTCTGATCATCTGGAAAGACGAAGTCTCCTCCTTCTAATATCCCAGGAGACGTGATTGAATTGAGTAGAGGAATTCCAACTTTTTCTAATGATCGTGCCACAAGAATTGGTTCTGGTGTTCTTACTTGATAAGCCATACGCATCTGAATGTAACCTACACTAGTAATTGCACATGTATCACGGACATAAACCATGTTTGGGTCAACAATTGACGAATCTTGTTTCGACAAGAGGTCATTAAGGAGTAAAACATCGATATTTTCTCCTTTTAAAAGCTCGCAGAACGCATCGTGCTCTTGTTGAAATCGTCGCCAATATACAACATCTCGAAATGATAGTTCCTTAAATGTTTCAAATGTAATTTGAGTAATTTCGAAACCAGGACGATACATCATGACTTTCCGCAAAGGATAGTACTCACACGTTGCACCAAATTCCAATGAATCACCACAAGGAAAACGTGATAATATTTGAAAAATTAATCGACATTAAATAGTTCTTCGAAATTATCAATTCATACGTATAGTTCTCGAAGTGTTATTAACATTGTTTTAATGCATAAGGCTATTTGGAGACCATTTGAGACGTTTCCGTCTGGTTGAAGTGAAAAAAGGAATGGAGTTGTAGAGAAATACTTGCTTCTTTCTTTTATTCGATGAAACTACAAAAAAGATAGCCAGTTTACTAATACTGATCATTTTAACCAAGGAAAGCTAAAAGAAGTGTGATCATGCAGATACCAACAGGAATCGAGATAGAAAGTACATTGGCGGCAAATTCTCTATCTAGATCCTCAAGAGAGGCAAAAGTCAATGTATTAAAACCCACAGGAGCAGCTGTACTGATTATAATTATCTTATTACTTAAATCGTCAAGATTAAGGATAATAACAGCGCAAATACCAAGAATTAATCCTAATCCCATTCTTATACCAACAACACTGACTGCAGGTAAAAGATTCTGGAACCGCGGGTTGAAGTACACCCCGATTGATATCATTAGGAGTGGAGTTAATAATACCCCTAATAGATCAAAAATGTCAATTATTAATGGGTCAAATCTAAATTGAATCAAATTGATCACAATCCCAAGAATCAAAGCTATAAGAGGCGGAGACGTTATCAATTTTTGATTAAAAAATGAGGGGGATTCTAATTCGGAACCATGTGAACCACCGTGTTTTTGAGCAATATAATAAGTAAGTGAAAGGGTTAAAAAAATATTTCCTATGTCCAAAAAAGAAGCTCGGGCAAATCCCTCTTCCCCGTATGCTGCCAGTACAAAAGGAACATTAAAACCTAGATTCAATATCATAGTTCCGATGATAAAAACTCCCCGTGTTTTTTCTTCAAAATTGAATAAAGATACCAAAAAATTGGAAGTAACAAACATCACGAGAATCGTCAAAACTGCAACTAGGGGTAGATAAAGATAGTCTACTGAGATTTCAATAGCAGGGATTGTTTTTAAAATTAATGCTGGTAGCGAAACGTAAAAGGCTAACTTAATCAGGATGTTAGCATCATCTTGGTCAAAAAGATTAAACTGACGTAAAACTACACCTATAACAAATAAAGATATTATTGGAAAAACTATAACAAGTACATCCATGTTGCTGAAATTCCTGATTTTCTCTCTATTGCTAAGGTTTGATCAATGCTTTCATTACACGTAATTGTTCGACGTCTTCTAACGCTTCATTCGCTTCCTCTAATGAATACTCTTTTGTAATGATTTTTTCAAACGGAAATATGTCAGCATATCTTTCAACAAGCTTAACAGCTAAATAAAAGTGACTAAAATCGCTCCCCCATGATCCTCGAATTGTCAAATGCTTCTTGTTAATATGCAGATGTGGATTGATTTCTATATTTCCTGCATCCGTGTATTGGCCAACGATGGTATAAGTTCCCCCGTCTCTTGTCATTTCCATTCCTTCTCGTATCGCGGACGGGACACCAGTAGCTTCGACAGTGATATCCGCTCCTCGCTCATTTGAGTATTCTAACACTTTTTGAACACGTAACTGAGGATCAAAATCCATAATATTGATTGTTTCTTCAATTCCGAAATCATGAGCGATTCTCAAGCGATGATCTGGAGCTCCAAGTAGAATAACTTGAAAAGCACCACTTAACTTTGCACATATTGCTGCCATTAATCCAACTGGGCCTGAACCTTGAATAGCAACTGTGTTACCAAGTTTAATTTCAGATCTTTGAATAGCATGAATTGCTGTGGGAAGCCCACAACCCGCAGCGATGAAAGTTTTCAAAAATGATTGGTTCGACAATTTAATGATTTTTACCCCAGGTTTTAGGTAAATATATTCAGCCCAACCACCAAGAAGACCTTCATTTGCTGAATAAGTAATTCCATACACTTTTCTTTTTGGACATCGGGTACTTGTCTTGGCAACTAAACAATACCAGCAGCTATTACACGTTTCATGGACATCCAAGAACGTAACTGGATCCCCCTCTTGGAGAATTTCCCCATCAATATCACAAACATCTCCATTTAGCTCTTCTATGACACCAGTGGAGACATGTCCAGGAATGATTGGATATGGTACTCCATCCAAGTGACCTTTTCGAAGATGAACATCTGTCCCACAAACTTCAGAATAA
>JAEOTY010000289.1 GCA_016839625.1 Candidatus Hodarchaeota archaeon | reverse complement strand
TTTACTGGGTGATAATGCACTGGGTTGATGTGATTTGATGCTTTCAGAGCTATTATTCTAAATGTGCTAGCCAAGATCTTGGGCAGTACATTAACGAAAAAAGGAAATATTTATAAAGATAAGAAATCGAAGATCACTTGTTCTGCTAAAAAGTGGAACGAAATTTTCCTATGGAGAAAAGGTGAAAAGAAATGGCAGGATTTGCATCTGCAAGAATCGAAAAACTAATTCGAAATGCTGGAGCACGACGGGTATCCGCTGACGCTATTGATCGACTGAACGAGATTGTAACAGATTATGGTACGACTATAGCAAAATACGCAGTCGAGATTGCTCGCCACTCTGGTCGAAAAACCGTAAAAGAGTCTGACATTAAACTAGCAGCCACCAAATAAGCTGCATTCTAGTGTCAAGAATTTCTCTTTTTTTCTTTTTTTTCTTCAGAAAATCATTTTTTCTTCTCGTTATATTATAGAATTACAGGATATCTTGCCTAAAGAAGTTTTTGGATTTGAAAATAACTCTAATCAAATGTTATACGAACTCTCATTCGTTGAGCTTTCTCTAGCATTTTGACGAAAGCGTTACCAATTACAGCAGGTAGAGGGTTCTTTCCACTAAGTCTTGTTAATGATCTACAGAATCGTGCTTTGAAATCTCTTTCACTTTTTTTCACCCATTGACGTGGATCGTCCATTTTCATTATCTCCATGATCTCGTGAGGCTCCAAAAACGTAGCCATAATTTGTGGTAGCTCCCAAACACTTTCCCATAATAAAGAACAGGCAATATGTAACGTTTCTTCTCCGGAAGCCGACGCGTAACCATGTTTATCAATTAAATAACGACGAATCATAACGTCAACGGCGTTTACTATCCCTGTTCTGAGTAAATCCGTCATAGGTCTTTCTAAAACAAAAAGTTCAAATAGTCGGCCTGTAATCATAGATACATAATAATCATCGGAATATTTCTCCTTTTCTCGTGCAACATTGGCATGATATTGAGCGAGCGAATCCTCTCGTTGTTCAATAATAGACTCTGATAACGCGTCAACCTCTCTCCTAACTAGTTTGTCTAAAGATGTCCAAGTACGTTCAAGAGTTAACCTGTTACACATGTCAAAAATCAGATCCTCACCTTGACTCAATGGATATAATTCTTTAAACTCGTCATAAAGTACTACAATCGAGAATTCACCAATTTCCTGACCTTTTCTAAGTCTATATTTTCTGTCAATGAAATCCTCTACTGTAGTAGTAACTATAGCACAGATGAATCGTAAATCAACGTTAATTTGAATTACATTAATTATCTGCAGGAATAAAGGTTGTAAGAAGTTAATAATGACTAAAGTTTTTACCAATTCTTGACTATAGCCTGTAGCAAGTTCTACGATAAATGTTTTCAACATTTCTTGTAAGGCATTTGAAGAGATTGATAAAATTTTCATGAATGGATTTAGATACTGTAAAATAAATTCTTCATCTGAGATTTCAACCAATTTTTCGAAATTGAATCCCATCAGGGTACAAAAAGCCATTATATCATTTTTAAAGTGCTCAAAAGTGACTTGAAAGATTTCCTCTGTTAAACAAAGAAGATATGATGCAGCAATAATTTTTTTTAGATTTAGAGAGACATTTTCGGGAAGCTGGGTGAGAAACGGTTCCATAGTCTCAGCCTGAGTCTTTTGCATCATTTCAATTCGTGAATTCAAGTTTCCAAATTGTTTTTCGAATTCCTCTGTTAAATGACTTTTTTGTGACATAAAATCTATCACCATCTATTCTTCAAGGTTGATTGCTTCCTTAAGATTAGTCCACGACATAAGAGGTTCTGGTGTACCTTCTCCCTCAAGAGTAACCCATTTTGACAATTCCCAGTCTTTTAGAATCGATTTTTGAAAGATTTCCTCCCTTGTATAACCTTTCTTCACTCCTTCATTGATATCGCGAATGACAATCCGCAAAGACATTTGAGAGAGCTGACCTTCTACATCAATCAGGCTATCAGATATACCACTGATAATTAAGATTTCATCATCCTGAAGTTTTGATAACGAATAGAGAGAAAGAATATCATCACTATCGCGGTATTCAAAGAGTGCTCTATGTGGAAGGGGTACAATATAAGTGAATATCTGCTCTGCAATCCGATTTAAAGTTATACGAATCTCATTAGGTAAATAAGATGATTGAAAAAGATAAAGTAAATCAATCGGTTTATGAATCTTCATATCTGGGGTTTCCAAAGTTTCAGCTTTGACTAAACCGCCAGGAAACGCAATAGAGATACTTGTGGGGTCAAAAAGAGGAATGGGAGTCTGACTGATCTGCCCATTACAATTGGGACATGACTCCAGATTCGGATATTTTTTTGCCGAAAAAGAGTTTCCACACTTCCCTATGCAAGCAAAATACTTTCCAATGCTCCCACGTTGGAAAAGAACAGCAAATAGGTTAGTGGGCTTGGAAACTTTTTCTGTCTCACCTAACATCTGGCGTTGATCAAATACTAAGTGGTTTAAATAACCCATCAACATTGTTCCTCCTCTTTCACATTCATTATGACGATAATCTATGGTCTTGTTCATCGTGTGAACCTCTTCGGTAGTTCGACGGAAAATTCCCGAAAAATTTCTTGAAAAATCAACAATTTTTTCCTGAAATTTAGATAGATTGACATCTGCCCATGGTGTAAGGAAAAGAGACATGAGAAAGGTGTCTTTATGTTGAGCTTTCACAGAATATATGTATGGGGCAATTACCAAATCCTCTTTCAGCTTATAAGGTTCATAAGACGATCTATACAGTGTAAAATCAAATGTTTTAAATAAATCTGGCAAGTTGAGTTGGCCAAAAGCTTCCTCTACTTTGAGGCGAGCTTGGTGGTCTTTAATTAACCCTTGACCACCTAAGATGATCGGAATGTTTTCGAAGTATTTTGTTTCGGGGTCAACTCCTGAGAATAACGAAATCAGCATAGAAGATTGAGTTATTTCATCGAATTTTGCATCTTGTTCTGTTGTCATTCTTTTTCAATCCGAAGGAGATCGTTTTCTTGAAAGAATACAATTGAAAATTATTATTATGCAATTCTTATTGAATATATTCTTTTAGTAAATCCATGATAGCTTGAGTAAGCATTCAAAAAAAGAAAAAGAGAAGAGAATCTATTAAATGGTTATTCTAAATTAGATTTCTCATTACCTACTCCTTGTAACGATCAATGTACTTTTCTAGAATGCTTTCAAGTGATTCATCATGAAGTTTACAAGTTATGAAGGAAAATCCACGGTCATCAGGATGAAAATGAATCTCAATTGCATCTGTAGAAATGACCTGTTTCGCGTCTCTGATTTCAAGCTCTGAATCTAATTCATTCGCCATCTCTTTCATGAAAGTACGGCCTTCATCCCATGTTGGCATACGGAACTTGATTCGTTTTACTTTGATCTCCTCCTAAAGAGAGGTAGAAGTAACAGTACTACTAACATCACAGTCCAAGGGAAAGGTGTTCCAAACGAATCTGTGGACTCGTCTGTTGTAGTAGTTTCTGGAGTTGTCTTCGTGTATGGGGAAGAAGGTGGTATTTCTCCATCAATCCAATCATCATTGAAAATTGATGTATAATAATCTGCAACAGTTGTACTTTGAATAACCATTCCTGCTTCTCGATTGTTTGTAAATGCATTTTCCCCGAAATTAATAGAGGATAGTAGTGTCGTCTTGTTATCAATAATCAACAGTTTATTATGAGTGTCTGATAACCAACCATCGACATCAGTATTTGAATTTCCCATCCACCTAACTTCAATCCCTTTATTCAAGAAGTAGGAAGTTATATCATCAGAATCACTGTCTTCGTTAACTTGAACACGGATCTGAACTCCTCTGGTTTTCGCGTCAACCAGTGATCGGACGAGGGGAGATGGATCATCATCCCAACTAACAGAATCATCAAATTGAGTTATATATTGATTCTGAATAACTATTGTTTCATTTGCTCGATCAATCCACCATTTGTGAACGTCGAGTGCGTTGTCAGGAGTGAATATTGGGCTTAGAGTCATTTCCTCCTTAATATTCAGTGGATCGAACGTTGGATAATATAGAAGGGGAGCATTGATTTTTAGTGACGGATTGGAAGATAATTTCATTTTGGAGTTGGCTCTGATTGGCGAAGGGGTCCAGTCCTCTGCGACTGCTACATCTTTATCCCATACTTGTTCTTTAAAGAATGATGCTATATCTGAAGCATCATGAACAGCAAATCCCATGTCTCGATTACCTTCAGATGAGCTATAGGAATCGTCTGGAGGTACCAGTTGAGGTGTAACACTTCGGGGACTCCAATTTCCCGAGTAGACAAATACATGTTTACCATCAATTATCCAATACTTGGCATGGTAGAAACCATCAACTTTATCATCATCTTTAGTTGAGGTATAAACTGGGATTCCATTATCCTCTAATGATTGAGCTGCTGCTTTTGTATCCACATTTTCAGAAGAACCTACCCTCCGATCACTGATTAACACTTGAATATCTATACCTAGGATGTTGGTTTTCAGATCAATTAGAGTTTTGTTAAATTCAGGTCTACTAATTGTGTACATCGATACGTACACTGATGACTCTGCAGCTTTGAGATAACGAAAAATTACTTCATCAGCATTATCTGGATTAGCAAATAGCGTAACATTGTAGGTACCAGTGAAATTCGTAAGGGGAATAGTTGTATGACTAGGATAATCTGAATTAATCAAATAGTTAGGATTGATACTGGATAATCTAGCTTGGTTATTTCCTGTTCCTTTCGCAGAACTGATGATAACCAGTGAAAAAGCAAGTATTAGTAAAAGGACAATAATTTTATGACTTGTTTGTTTCATAATTGATTTCCTCATTAAGTGAAACGAGATTCTATCAATCTACAGCTTCAATGACTCTTTTAAGATTCTTGAAAAAGAATTCAGAGAAAATTGCTTAACATTGATAAATCTTGAAGTTCAAAGAAGTAATTAGAATTAAAACCTTATCAAATTTGTTATTATTAAACTTGATTTTGACTCTGGCTATTAGTTAAAGAACATTCTGACTTGAAGTTTTCTTAGGGAAATAAAAAAAGAGTCTTCAAGAAATTGAGTTTTCATCCAACCATTAATGGAGCTAGTTGAATGGAACGCCTATTGCTAAAAAATGGTTTAATTGTGACCATGAATGCGAATAACGAAGTTATTCCAGAAGGAAATGTTTTGGTGGAGGATGGTAAGATCGTAAGTATCGGGAAGGATGCTCCCAATAAAAGTGATATCGTGATTGATTGCAGTAACCAAGTAGTATTTCCAGGTTTCATCTGTGCTCATACTCATCTATATTCAGCATTATTAAGAGGTGCACCATTAATGATTGATCCTCCAACTGATTTTACACAAAATCTTCAGCGAATATGGTGGACAATGGATGAGGCTCTCACTTTAGAAGATGCTTATACATCTACATTGTATGCAGTTAATGAAATGGCACTGAATGGAGTAACTGCTTATTTAGATACATATTCAGGCCCGAATTCCATCGAAGGTTCACTAGATCGCATCTCAAAAGCTACTCAGGATGTTGGCACTCGAGGAGCAATCTGCTTTGAAGCAACAGAACGGCGTAGTTATGAAGAGGGGATAAGAGGATTAGAAGAAAATAGACGATTTATCTCCCAAAATGCTCCTGAAAAAACATTAGTTCATGGGATTTACTGTTTACATGCTGCTTTCACAGTTTCTGACGAATTAATTCATAAAACTAATGATTACGCCGCAGAAACTAATTCATTCAAAACAATTCATACATCAGAAGGAATGGTAGATCTTCACCACAATCTAGAGAAGTATGGGAAAAGAACCGTTGAAAGACTCTACGATGAGGGTTTTCTCGGACCAAGGACTGCACTAGCTCATGCTGTTCATATTAATAAGCACGAAATAGATCTAATCGCGGAAACACGCACAAACGTTGCCCATAATCCTAAGAGCAACGAATTAAATGCAGTGGGAGTAGCACAACTACCCGAAATGATAGAAAAAGGGATAAACGTCGGTGTTGGAAATGATGGTTTCATCTATGATGCCATTGAAAATATGCGAACCGCCTATCTCATGCATAAGTTAAATCATCGTAATCCAAGTCAACTTCCAACACCCCTTCAAGTAGTACAAATGATCACTATTAATGCTGCACAATCTATAGGATTGAAGGATCACATTGGATCCATTGAGAATGGTAAAGCAGCTGATTTTACAATTTTGGATGCAGCTGTTTTACCTACACCTATCCATAAAGACAATGTTTATGGCCATTTTGTCTATGGTTCTTTTTCTCGACGAGATGTCAAACGAGTCATCGTGAATGGTAAAACTATTGTTAAAAATGGTGTTCATACCTCTCTTGATGCGACCACGGTCAGTCAACAGTCCAAGGACTCTGCGATTTCCCTTTGGAATCGTTTAGATCTCACTCCTAGAATTGCTAGACAAATCTAAGAAATGAAAAAACAAATTCCATCCTATTCATGAAAATCGAATGAAGAGATGCAATGAAAGTGTATGATTCTTTGTTAGAATGCCCAAAATGTGGCAAAGCCGTGACAGAGAAGAACTTCTTGACAGAAAGTTGTAATTGTGGTCTTCGGTTAAGAATTCGCTTCGATTATGAAAAATTAAAGGAAACCGTAAGCAAAGAAAAGCTCCAGAAGAGACCATTTTCTCATTGGCGGTATCAAGAATTTTTTCCAATAAGAGATCAACGTAATCTAATTGATCTTGGTTGTGGTGGAACACCTCTTTTATTATCACAAAAGCTGGGGAAGAAGAGGTTTGGGTTAAAAAATTTATATTTCAAAGTAGAAATAGGAAATCCATCTGGTAGCTTTAAAGATCGGCCAATATCAGTAGGAGTATCAAAAGGGGTGGAATTCGAAGCTGGAGTTTTCACTGCAGCCTCTTCAGGAAATGCTGCTGCTGCATTAGCAACTTTTGGAGCAAGAGCCGGAAAAGAAGTAGTTGTTTTTGTCCCTGAACATGCTCCTAGTGGAAAGCTGTCACAACTGGCCTTTTTAGGTGCTACAGTGATTCGTGTTAAAGAGGAAGTTGAAGCACAAGACCCATCAGTAACACTCTTCAAATTAGCGTATGAAACATTTGGTTGGATGCCTTCTCCCTCATTTGGACCGTTCAATCCATTTCAATTTGAGGGAACAAAAAGTCTTGGTTTCGAACTATGTGAGCAATTTAATTGGGAGCCACCAGATTGGATAATTTTGGCAACAGGGAGTGGTGGTTTATTAGCGGGTACTCATAAAGGTTTTAAAGAGTTTGAAACACTCGATTTTATTTCTAAGATACCTCGGCATGTTGCAGTTCAACCAGAGGAATGTGCACCTATTGTAGATGGAGTAATAAAGAATATTCCACCATTAGAATTTCAAGACTGGGAAAAAACCCCTAAAACTGTTGCAGGAGGACTAGCAGATCCTCATCCTTGGGATGCGGACTCTGCATTAGCGGCAATTTCTGCTAGTTCAGGAACTGGGGTTGCAGTTACCGAAGAAGCTATTCTTAGGACTCAACGGTGGCTAGCACAAGACGAAGGTATTTTCGGCGAGCCTTCTGGAACTGTAGGTCTCGCTGGTTTAGAATTACTTATTGAAAGGGGTGATATTGATAGGTCTGATCGTGTTGTTGTACCAATAACGGGTATTGGATTCAAAGACCCCGAGGTGTTATCACGAGAGATTTCATTACCCCCCCCTATTTTTCCTCGTATTTCAGAACTCCAATCTGTATTAAAGCAAGATTGAGTTTTAAAGAGAAAAAAATGTCAATTAGCTAAACAGTTTCCTCTACTATCTCAAATCTTAGCATATTTCCTTCAATTGATTCAGGAAAACCATTCCAGAGGTTTAATAATCCTAAATACTCTAATTTTTTATAGGAAGGAATCCCTGTTTTAATTTCCCAATCCATTGCAGAAAAAAAACTTCGTTTTATAGCATCAGTGTCAAGAGATATTCCTTTGAGTGGACCGCGGAAATGAGGAGGATTCCCTCTTGGACGATCTGGAAGAACAAAATCTTGTGGATTCACACCCTCTCGCAGATTGAATAGATGCCGTAATGTTAGAATGCGTTCACCAGTCTCGAATATTGAATTTAATGGATATTCCATCCCTATAAGTGCAGTGATGATTTTTGAGAAGGGAGGTAGGTTACCTACGATTAAGGAAAACATACAAAATCCAAGAGAGTTAGTAACATGCAGGTAGGGAGAAATTAATGCTTGACTGACTCCTTGAGCTGAATAATCAAATCTTTCTGGTTCTCTACTGTTTAATAACTTTAACCTCTTTTTCACATCAGGTAAATGAGTTAGAAGGCCTGCTGCTTGAGTGTGTCGTCCAGGGGACGCGTCTGTAAGATAAGCAACTCCATAGTTGGGATCGTACTTGGGATCGTGCATAGGTAATTCTTGTCCATGAACATGAATAGCAAGAGGTGTCGCAGCTGGGCCTAATTTTTCCGAGACACGAGACACGCCTTCCGCAAGCAAATTACCAATTCCTTGACGATACCCAATTAACTGAACCAACTTTAGAACTCCCTCGGGATTTCCCCATTTTAATTTCAAGTCATCTTTTTTGATTTTTAACAGTCCTTTTTCATAACTCTCAAGAGCGAAGGCTGCTACTGCTCCAGCTGAAATTACATCTAATCCTAAGCGATCACAGAGAGAATTAATTTTGAAAATGGATTCCACTTCGTCTATTAAACATAAACCACCAAATGATGCAAGAGCCTCATATTCGGGCTTACTATGGTTTTCATCCTTCCATATCCCCTCTTTGATAGCTGCCTTTGCTCCACATCTTAAATAACAATTACGACACCCATAGGTCTTAGTATTGTATTTAATTACATTTTTATCTGAGATTTTTTCACTACTTTTGGCAGAAAAGTCCGCGCCAGAAACCCCTCCCCAGTTTTTGATAGGAGCATCACCTATCTGAGTAGCAAGATGGGTAGCAACACACGTACCATATGTATGCTGTATATGGAGAAACATTTCAGAACGGATAGCAGATGCAGGTTTAAGCTGAAATTTTAACCTTCTTAGAAGTGGGGTGAAAGCAGATAAAAGTTTTATAGGCTGTCTATCGATCCAAGAGGGTTTTTTCTTCAGGAATTTACGATAGCTCTTTGCAATCTTCCAAAATTCTTTCGGATTGGTAATTGGAACATGTTTAGAACCGCGGAATACCACAGCCTTGAACTTCTTAGACCCCATAACAGCACCTAATCCCCCTCGGGCCGCAGCACGAAAACGATCATCGATAATACAAGCAAATCGAACAAGATTCTCTCCAGCAGGGCCAATGTACAAGGATTTCGCGTTTGGATATTCTTTCTTTAAGATTTGATGGACTTGATCAGTTTGTTTTCCCCATAAGAGAGACGCATCGTGAAAATTAATTTGATCGTCGTAAATGGTAACATAAGTTGGAGATTTCGCCTGACCTTTAAACAAGAATCCATCGTATCCAGTCATTTTCATCTCTGGACCACATTTCCCACCACAGTTGGAATCATTCCAAAGTCCTGTAAGGGGAGACTTCCCTACTGCCATCCACCGACCAGTCATAGGAAAACCAGTCCCAGTAAGGAGACCTGGGAAAAAGCCCAATATATTATCTGGACCAAGGGGATTGGTGTTTGGAGGCATATGTTCAAACAATAATCTAATACCTAATCCATATCCCCCAAGAAACTGAGAATAATCCTCATTCCTCAATCTAATTACTCTAGTAGCACTGTTTGTCAAATCAACAACTAAAATCTTATTCCAGATACCCTTCATGATAGATTGTCCTCTTAGCATTTCTCAAGAGTATTCATAGGAAAATTGATGAAAAAAAGTAGACACTCATGAGTTCCAGTCATAAAGCTCCTTATAAACTCCCAGAAACTGTACAAATCCCTAGTAATATTTCGAAATAAATGCAATAATGAGCATTATTACATGTAAATTGATTATCTAACTTTTCCAACAGTAGCAAGATAAACTACAAATTGTGTTACTCCATCGATCCCAATTATCTGGTTAACTTCTTCGTCATTGAATGCTGCAACACCACAAACTCCGCAATTGATGTTTTGAACTGCCAAATATAGATTTTGGCACACATGACCAGCATCTAGAAGAAGGTATCGATATCCTCTCTCACCATAACGCCATTTCATTCGATAAATAACTGAAGTCCAGAAAAATGTAACAGCGCTTTTCCTTATCATAGACTGATCCAAACAGGCTTTTGTAAGTTTGTTTGCAATGTGAGGATCTTCTAAATTATGAGGTTCAAGTTGATGGTTAACAGCCAAAAACCTGTAGAGTCCTGATTGTAAGTCTTCAACATTGTTCACTAAAAGATAGGTTTCAAAACAATGACGAGCACCAGCAGATGGAACCGTTCTTAATGTCACTTGCTTATGTAAAACCTCTTTGACCCCTTGTGTGCACCATAACAACCAAGATAGTTCTGGAAGAGTTAAGGGTTGATCCAAATACTTACGTACACTCTTACGATTCTCAATAGTTTTCCTCAAATCCATATCCTTTACGGTAATGCTTGACGGGGCTGGTAGGTTGATAATAGTTTTTGTTGTATCATATTTTAACTCTATAGGGGGTTGAGGTTTGCCTTTACTTTGATCTGGTGGCCCCATGAATTTGTGTTGAGTTTTCTTGATGAATTCTTTGCCTATTCCATCTTTCATACGAAATACACTCACTTGGTTCTTTTTAAGTTTGTCTTCTTCTTTTTTATTTTATTCAAGGAAATAATAATGGGAGTTTTTAGATTAATCAAGCAAGTCTATAAAATCCTGAATTGTTAAATTTGCGTCAGATATTAAACGTCTTAAAAGCCCTGGTTTAAGCTTTTTGTGTAAAGGTACAGTAAGAGGTCTTCTTTCTGGTTCATTTGGATTCCTTAATCTGACATGACTACCTCGTTGTCTAACAGAAAGATAACCTACCTTTGTAAAAGCTTTTATTGCTTTTTTACCTGAAATAACGGGTAATTTAGGACTCACGAAGAATTACCACACTACTCACAAAAGAATGATATGATTCTGGAAGAGGTTCTCCTTGACTTTCCAGATCTTCAATACATAGCTCTATAGCTTCTTTGATGTTATCCAAGGCTTCTTCAATTGTATCCCCTTGACTATAACAGCCTTGGAAAGAGGGACAAATTGCAATATATCCTCCAGATGAGTCTTTTTCTAGAATCACCTTATAATTTAAAAATTTCTGAGTCATTTTTCATACAACTCTGTCTATATTATTTTCTCACGAAATTTAAATATTTATATCCCTCGAACAAAAGGATAACAAACCGTCCAATCGATAAAACTTTCATTCTAATTAACCCTTACTTTCACTTACCTCGAAGATAATTCTCAATCTTGGGTCTAAATGTAAAGAATTTGATAAGTAATTTACAAAACAGTAAGAAATAGGAATTCCTTCACCGTATATAAATAGTATATCTTATTAATTAGTAGATAAAATAAGTCAGTTACATTAAATTCCTACTAATTAGTTCTTATAAGAAGAATTTTTTATATAGTATTTATAGAACAAACAAATTGGATTATAAATCGTTTTTCGATAATATAAGATTTTCAATTGTAAATAAGCAATCAGGGTTCTTAAAATTATTATGTAAAAGTAATCTAAATCTCATCAACAGTTATTCTTGGAAGACAAATAATAAAAGCTGATCCCATCCCTTCCCCTTCACTTTGGGCAGTAATTGTGCCACTATGACTTTCTATAATCACTCTAACTACAAATAGTCCAATACCTGTCCCTTTAACAGAGTATTCTGTTGGGAACGATGTGAAGGGTTCAAATAATTCTTTTAGATTTTCAGATTTTATTCCTGCCCCGTTATCAGAGACAGTTATTCGTACTATGTCAGGGAAAATCTCTGGCATCACACTAATTTTCCTTTGGTTTGTGTCAGTGTGTTTGATTGCATTTTCAATTATGTTACCCAGGACTTGGATTAATCGTGATTCATCAATATTGACATCACAAGGAAATTCCTCTGGAATTTTGTGATATTGAAATTGAGAACCTAATAACTCGATATACGGCTGCATGGCTTCATTTAAGAATTTTGACAAATTAGTTTTCTTGGGTTCTGTCTCAAATATACCTCTTTCGATCTTACCAATGTCACTCACGCCGCTTATTAAACGTTCAAGCCGAGAAATATTTCTATTGATCAGTTTGAAATGATTTTCCATCTTGTCTTGGCTGAGACTAAAAAAATGTTTTTCAAGAAACGATTCGTACCATTTAATTACAGTTAACGGAGTTCGAAGTTCATGTGAGGTCATTGATATAAAATCTGCACGCCTCCGTTCGAGATCATCTTTCATTTTTTCAATCTGTTTACGTTTGGTGATGTCACGACAAATCCCACGGAACCCAACAGATTTGTCTGTACTATCAACAATTAGAGATATAGATGCCTCAATGAACTTCCTATTGCCTTTTCTTGTTCTAATTGACCAATCGAATGCTTTTGCCGATTTTCTTGTTCGATAGACCTCATTGAAGGTTTTATAAACAATTTTAGCTGTGCTTTCATCCAGGTACTTCCGATAATTCATACCAATCATTTTGTCTTTTGAGTATCCAAGAATCTTGCACATGGACTCATTGAAGAAAGTAAGATTTCCAGTCAGATCAACCTCATAATAACCATCTTCGATGTTTTTTAAGATCGTTCGATATTTTTCTTCACTTTCTCGTAATTTTCTCTCTGCTTGCTTGCGTTCAGTAACATCACGTACAATCCCCCTGAAACCAACGGATTCCCCTGAAGAATCAGTTATTAAAGAAACAGAAGTCTCATTGACCGTATTAATCTTATCTTTTCTTATGATCTCATAATCAACTATTTTTGTGGGTACTCCTGTTCTGTAGACCTTATTGAATGCCTTATAAACCGTTTTAGCAGTAACATCATTTGTGTAGTGTTTGTAATTCAAGCCAAGCATTTCGTCTTTTGAGTATCCAAGAATCTTGCACATGGACTCATTGAAGAAAGTAAGATTTCCAGTCAGATCAACCTCATAATAACCATCTTCGATGTTTTTTAAGATCGTTCGATATTTTTCTTCGCTTTCGCGTAATTTTCTCTCTGCTTGTTTACGTTCAGTAACACTATTCTCTAGAATTGTCTGATATTTCTCTTTACTTTCTTGCAAAGCTTCCTCAGTTAGCCTTCGATCGGAAATTTTCCTAACAACACCAATGAACTTTGTAACTTCTTCATTGGCGTTCTTAACAGGAGTAGTTCTTGCTGATACCCCCAAAAAATCTCCTGTTTTGTGTTTTAATCGGAATTCAATATCTACTCCTTCAGTTTGATCATTTTTTCTTCCTTGGATTAAGTCCTGAATGCTTGAGAAAATTCTTTGAAAGTCCTCAGGATGTATAAATTCTTCTATTTTTTTTGCCATCACTTCATGAGGCTTGTAGCCAATAATTTTCTCAACGAAATTATTACAAAAGAGAATTCTTCCCTTACTATCAATAGAAAACAATAAATCATTGATATTATCAACAAGACTACGATATTGCTGCATTAATGTCATTTTTAAACCAAAATTCTGTTTTAAACGGCCTTTTTGAAATATCCTTTACCTAGAGTTTTGTAAAAGCTCTATCCAATGTATATATTTCTGTAGTTCATTAAAAAACTGCCTTTATTGTGTTAGTATGTCATCCTGTAAACAAAGAACAATCATTCAAGAATCAGAGTAGATAAGCGATAATCACTAGAGATTTAATGATCCCAAAGTTTTGTACTATCAGAAATTACTACTCCTCCGTTTTTTCCTCGTGTCTCTGAAATTCAATCCATATTGAATAGTAACGTAAGAGGTAGTCGGGTATTTACCTCGCGTTCACAAAAAACATAGGATATCCTCAAGAAATTCCTCACTGCTGTTTAGGGAAATATAGTAGGAAACCTCATCAACTTGGTTGGGCTCTAGGTTCCAAAACGTAATGAAACCAGCTCCGAGAATCATCTTTCCTGCGTCAAGAGGAAAAATTATAGATCTCGGAGAAGTTTTAACAAGAGAGGGAGTTATTATCTTTTTCCAATGTTAAATAGGTCATATCTTCTGGTCCGACTCCAAAAATAGGTATGGATTGTCTCTTGAAAATTCAAATGGAGTTTCGGTGCCAATAGAAAATCTCGAAACCATTTCCTCTATACTTCCATCAATCCCTGGACTTAATAAACTAAATGATCTGGCCCGAAATGTTGTTGTAGTTGGATTATGAATCGTTGTTCCTATGGTAAGGGTTTTCTCGCTTCTAAGATACCATTCTGGAACTTATTGTTTAAGTAATCAAACTCATCAAAGATAGTGACATTGGTGTCCTGAAAACCAGCTTTTTCGATTTTTTCAATATATCCCTCTTTTGTTAAAGCACCACCAAGACACGAACACCATGCATTCGAATCTTGTGTTATTTCAGAAGGTAATGGATTTTTTGCAATTATATCAGCATCAACCATGCGACCGCCTGGTTTGAGAATTCTAAAAACCTCTTTAAAAACAGATTCTTTATCCATTGTGAGATTGATAACACAATTGCTAATTACAACATCTGCGGAATTATCGGGTAAGACACTTATGTTTTCAATGTCAGATAGTCTGAAATCTACATTTTTATAATCTTTTTCTGCGGCTGTTTTCATTCCGGCATTGATCATATCTGGGGTAAAATCTATTCCAATTGCTCTTCCTTCTGGCCCTGCTAGTTCTGCAGCCTGAAATAGGTCATGACCAGCACCACTACCCAAATCTACAACAATATCACCTTGTTTAATCTTGGCTTTTTCTGCCAGATTAATTACGCATCCGAAACTTGGTACGGTGGATGTTTTTTGCTCTTGTGCTACGTTTGGTGGGCAACAACTGGATTGAGCTTCTCCTTTGGTATTCTCTTCTGTTGATGTTGTAGCACAACAACTACTAGATTTTTTTGTAAGGCTCTGTTGGCTGTATTCATTGATTCTTTTACCATAACTCTCTTTAACTGCGTCCTTGAAATTATTCATAATATTCATCTCTTGTTTTATGGATGGTAGCAATATATTTATAAGCTTCTCCTACTAGCTATAAGTAGGAAAGAGGAAGATATCATGCAAGTTACCACAATGAAATCTGGGAATACTACCTTGATTAATGAATTAATGGATATTGGTCTTACCAAAAATGAAGCTAGAGCTTATATAGAGCTACTTCCGTTAGAATCAGCGACAGCTAGTGAATTAGTGAAAAATACTGGTATCGCTGATAGTAAAATCTATTATATCATGGAAAACTTGCAGAAGAAAGGATTAATAATTCTACAGTCAGGGGTACCAAAAAAATATGTTGCAATTACTCCCGTTGAAGCATTAGAGAATATACGGGTGAAATTTAAGAAAGAATTCGATCAAAAAATGGTATTATTGGATCGATTAGGAGAACTGTTAACCCCAAGATATCAAGAAAATGAAGCCTCTCTAAAGATCGCTTATATTGTTAAAGGAAAGAACAACATAGTAAATCAAGCAAAACGGTTAATAGCTGAAGTTAATACTGATATAATACTTATGCTCCCCAATATGGAGATGTACCACCTCCTTAAGAAATCTCTTGAAGACATTAAGGAAAGAGTGACGATAAAGCTTGGATTTTATCACGAAGCAGTTCTAGAGGAGTCTCTTTTAATTGATTTTCAGAGTATCTGTTGTGAATGTTTTTTTCTAATCATAGATAATAAAATTCTTCTAACAGTATCAAATTGGAGAAGTGAGGAGTCGTATGCGATTTTAACAACAGAAAACACTTTGATTGAAGTATCCAGCGGGTATTTTTCATCTCCTTCATGCGAGTACGGAAGTTGTGACGTAAAATGTTAAATTAAAATTCGGTATTTTCTCAACAGAAAGAAAAAGGGGGAATTTTTTCACTTAATTAATAATTTGAACCTATTACGATTTTGAATTGTTTGCCAATTCATCAATTTTAATGAATACTAGCACTATAATATTCATGATAATGACTTTTAATAAGAGGATGATGTAAAAATGGTTGTTACTGAGGATTTAAAAGGACGAGATTTTCTCACAATGATTGATTTTTCCCGAGAAGAGATTGAAACCATGCTTGATGTTGGAATTGATCTCAAAAAGCGTTTCACTATGCATGAAGATCACAGACATATACTCCCTGCACAAACATTATTCATGGTGTTTTATAATGATTCTCTTCGCACACGTAATTCTTTCGAGGCGGGTATGACTCAACTGGGTGGGCACGCTCATTTCCTCCAGCCAGGCGCTATTTACACTCCAGCGTTACCTGGGGATGAGATCGCATATGAAACGGAGAGGGTATCTGATGTTTCTCGCGTACTATCTCGAATGGGAAATGCAATCGCTATACGTATTTACGGAAGCAAATGTAACTGGATGTATGGAAAAGGACAAAAAATCCAGGAGAACTTTGCCTATTGGAGTAAAAAACCTATTATCAATATGGAGTCTGATGTTTATCATCCATGCCAAGGAATGGCTGATACAATGACTATGTATGAGAAATGTAGCCATAGTTACAATAATTTGCATGGAAAGAAATTTGTCATGAGCTGGGCTTATTCTGCTGGACAAAAACCCATGGCTGTGCCGCAAACTGGCGTACTGGCTCCATCGATGTTTGGTATGGACGTAACTTTAGCCTGTCCTCCAGAATTTGACCTGCATCCTGATATTATCAAAAAGGTAGAAGAGCATTGTGATATCTATGGAGGAACATTCAAACAAGAACGTGATATGAAAACAGCTTTTGAAGGGGCAGATTTTGTTTATCCAAAAAGTTGGGGTGTGTTAGAAGCTCATGGAATAGAAGGTGTCAGACCACCAAAGCCTGAAATGATGCCCGAAATCATGAACAAATACAAAGAGTGGAAGACCACAGTTGAGTTAATGGATGTTACTAGGAACGGACGAGGGTACTACATGCATTGCCTTCCACAGGATCGGGGAATGGAAGTCGATGACGAAGTTGCCGATGGGCCACGATCTATCATCTTCGATCAAGCAGAAAATAGGTTACATGCTCAAAAAGGAATAATGGCATGCATTATGCATTAGATTTTTCCAGATTTTATAAAACTAGGGAAAGGTGATACTTTTCGCCCAATCCTCTCAATGGATTGTGTATTTCCCATAATCTATCAAATTACGAAGTTAGAATAAACAAGAAAGAATCTAAAAGTGTGAGAATTGAGAAAATGTTCAATTGCGATATCTACACTTAGAAAATCTTTTTGTGCTGGAAAACAAAAACTATTTTAGAAGATCAGTATTGATAGATATTAAAATATACTGCAAATCCTATCAAGGTGGTTGTAGATAATGAGTTCTTCAGATAAATGGTTACAGGACAATTATAATGAGTTAGTTTCGAAATATGCAGGACATTGGGTTCTAGTAAAAGGCAATGACGTAATATTTGCTGATAAAAGTTTTGAACTTGTTTATGAAAAATCAAAGGAACTCTGTGAATCGCGTAAGGATTGTATAATAGAGATGATTGATTCTGGAGATGCTGTTCTTTATGATACTGCGCTTTCCTGTTCAGAAGATTAAAGCAAAATATACTTTGGCTCAGAAGCTCGAATCACTTGAAATTGATTCCTATCTTCAGCGAATTTTTGCCAGATTTTCACTTATCAAACCTGATGATACTGCCAGTACTCCAATAAGAGCTATTGTAGATACTGGGGCCGTCTTTTCCCTGTTTCCAGGGTATTTACTCAATGATTATCCTAAAATCAGAACAGAAGATCATACCTTATGGGGGATTGTTGATATACCTGAATGTCACATTAAAGCTAAACTTGCAAAAGTACCAATAATATTGATAGATATGGATGGAAATGAGAGTCCAAAATTGGAAATTATCGCTGCCTTTTCTGAAACTGTTAATATTCCTCCACTTTTAGGAATGAAAGAGTTATTAGCTTCTTATCCATCAAATATTGACATAAAGAATAATCAATTCAGTGTAATGTTTGATTAGTTAAAAAAAATCTCAAAATTTTAAGGAAGAATAAAAGGAAGCAGAAAATAGGTTGTATGCTCAGAAAGGAATAATGGCTTGTATTATGCACTAAATATCAGTCAAATTCGAGTTCGAAAAAGCATAAAGTTAAATATATTCCGCAATTTGTTCAAACAATGCAATTATCCATTATTAATAATTTGATTAAAAATATCAGTTGGCGATATTATGGCGAGTAACGCAATTACAGACTCCGACGTCCTCGTAGTTCGGAATTTAACCAAGATTTATGGGAGAGAACTTCAAATTGGTTCCCGAAGAGTGGGCCGTCGTATCGTCGCAGTAAATGACGCGAGTTTTTCCGTTAAGAAGGGAGAAATATTTGGTTTTCTTGGGCCGAATGGAGCAGGTAAAACAACAGCCATCCGTTCTATTCTCGGATATTTAACGATCAAATCGGGGACCATCAAGATTAATGGCCTAGATAATCGAAAAGACGGTTTAGAAATCAAGAAGAATCTCGGTCACATTCCTGGTGATGTAACATTATATAGCAATTTCACCGGTAAAGAATTAATTAATTACGTTGGCTCATTTCGTCTCACTGACACAGTATTTCTCAAGAAATTGCGTAAGGTTTTCAAGGTTGACCTCTCAATGAAGATTAGGAGTTTATCTTCGGGTAACCGTCAGCAAGTAGCAATTATTGTTGGTTTAGCTTCTAATCCAGACTTTCTCATCTTGGATGAACCGTCTAGTGGTTTGGACCCCTTGATGACCGCCCGATTCCACGATCTATTACGTGAAATGCGAGATCAAGGAAAAACGATTTTCTTGTCAAGTCACGACCTTGCCGAAGTGCAGGCTATCTGTGATCGAGTGGGGATCATCAGAGAAGGACAAATAATAGTTATTGAAGCTGTAAAGGAGTTGCGAAGGAAATCAATGCAACACTTGAATGTAGAATTCATGAAGGGCGAGGTGCCAGACATAGATGCAATTAAAGCCATCCCAAATGTGGTCAGCGTCGAACAAAGGGATGGAACAGCGTTTCACATCACGGTTAAAGAGGACGTAAATGATCTCCTCAGATTGGTTACCTCACGCCATATCAAACGAATTACTTTAGAGGACAGCACTCTCGAAGATATTTTTCTCGAGTATTATAAAGATGAACTTGATCGTCTAAAGGAGGAATGAATGTGTTAACGATTTATAAGAAACAACTACAGAAAACATGGTTATTCTGGATAGTACCAATATTATTACTGGTAGCAATGGCTCTTCTCGTAGTATTTATTTGGCCCGATTATGCGCCAATATTAGCGGAATTTGATATAATATTCGCAGATAACCCCTTATTTGCCAGTCTTTTAGGGGAGACAAATATGGGTTCTTTTGAAGGATTTATTAGCGTAGAGATGTTCGTAGTTAGTGATTTCGTTTTTATGATACTTATTTTATTGTTTGGGACGCTGGTTATCGCGAGGGAAGCGGATAGTGGTACATTGGACGTAATCTTGAGCTACCCCGTCCCAAGATGGAAATTTCTCTTGGAAAAGCTGTTAGCCATCATCACATTATCGTTGACATTTCCTATTCTCATTTGGGGAGTATCAACAGTGGGAGCAGCAATAATAATAGAAACAAACCCAGAAGCTTTAACAGAATTTAATAGTGAAGCATTCCTCCTTGCTCTCCTCGGGAAGTGGCTCGTTTACATGGTTTTCACATGTATAACCATTCTTTGTTCTGTAATCTTCATGGACACAACAAAAACTCTCGGCTCAGCTGGGTTAATTGTTGGCGGTTCATGGATATTAGAACGATTTGGAGGACTGATCAGAACCGTCAGTGAAGAAATAGCTGATATAATGCAAGGAGTCTCTCTCTTCCATTACCTTGATGGAGCAACTGTCATGAACGCACTAATAAAAGGTGAAGAATACCCGCTGAATGAATTGGTTCTCGTTCTTATCATAGGATTTGCAGCCCTACTACTTGCATTAGGATTATTCCAGAAACGAGAGTTCACTTACATATGATTTCTTCACGGGGAGGATAATTTTTCCCCTTATGACTGAGAAGCTCTTTTTTACCTATTCGTAAAGGAAAAATAGTTATTCTACACCAAAATGTCGCGTCTCTATTTCAGAAAGATTATTATTGA
>JAEOTY010000288.1 GCA_016839625.1 Candidatus Hodarchaeota archaeon | reverse complement strand
ATCTTATGAAAACCTTTTCAGCTTGATTCAATAACTTTAGCGCTTGAGACTCATGATCACGTAAAGCAAGGAGTTCTGCTAGCAGAACAACGTTGAGAGGATTTAATGACTCTTTATCTTGAAATAGAGGTTGTAAGATCTTGATAGCCTGAGAAAAATTGCGTAAATTTCGATATAAGGTGGCCTCTGCGCGTAAAAATCGGCTAAAAAATGGTGAGGATGGAATTAATTGCATTTGAAGTTCTCTTCGTTTGTCAAAAAGACCTTTAGCTCGATCAAACTGGCCACGAAACACTGAGATATAACCTTTCATACGATTAATTTCTAAAGTTAACCGTTGCGAATGTTCATCGGATAACTCGACATGAGAAATCGTTCGTTCTGCGAAATTTAGGTGTTTTTCTGCTTTCTGCCAGTAGTTTAGACCAATCAATGTTTGGGCATAGTTTAAATTTGCATCAAGGAAGTATAATCCTTTCATCTTCTCATCTGAGGCACGAATAGCTGAATTTAGTTGTCTTAAAGACCAATCCTGTGATTCGTTGAAACGACTCAAATTACGGAAGAAATGACTCAATTTTTCTTCAGTATACATTACTGCAAGATGATTTTTTTGTTTCGAATATAAATCAATTTCTGAAGCAAGATTATCCAATGTTTCCTTATACATACCTTGTGTCCAAAATGCCGCTGCCATTTCCCCATGACAGTCGGCAAGAAGACCATAATTACCGAGGGGTTCATACAGCGACTGGGTTCGTTTAAGAAACCCTAACCCCTCTGTAACAGTAGATCTTTTTTGTCGTAGAAGAGATCCAACAATTATTGCAAACTTTCCTCCGGCTTCATTTCCCTCATGTTCAATAATTAAATCTAAAGCGGAATTACAAGATGCTGTCATATCCTCATAATTTTCTGCATTATACATTTCAATTGATTTGGTAATCTGATCTGAAATTAATACATAAGCCGTTTGCTCTGAATTCTTTTGAGACATTGAGTCCCTTTGAACTATTCTTACTAAATTTTCTGACACCTTGAATTGTAATAACAACTCTCTATCTTTTTCAGGAGTTAAAGTTTGATCTCTATTTTTAATTAATGCACTAAAGGCTTTTTCAATTCGATGATTCTTAATATAATTCCATAAAATCTTTGCAGCTTGACTTTCGGCTTCCTGTGGATCGTATCCTTTCTCTTTTGATGTTTGATAAAATACATTAAAGACGGTTAGAAAATCCTGTTGAAAATGATAGCTTTGTATTAGATTCTCATCATATTGAGCCATTTCTTCTGTAATTATTTCAGAAAAGAGTTTATTAGCTAATAAGAATTGACCATCGAGATCGTAGGTTTTTCCTGCAATCGTTCTAAGCTGCTTTATCAATAATTCAATCTCTTGGTCTCTTGTTGTGCGTTTAAGGTGATCAAGATCCCCAAAATGTCTGATCGGTTCGTTTTGAAGGTAATCATTAATATTGGTATTCTGTATTGAATCATTCATAAGCAACAATAATAATAACCAAAGGTGAATAAAAGACTGACGAAAAAACTAACTATAAGTAATTGGTCGAGATAGCTTATCAAAGGTGGTTATATGTCCAATCTTGCAGATAGAGTTGTAAAACTGCAGAAACAGATGAGAAAGACACAGATTGAGAGCTTAATTGTTCCGTTGGGCGTAAATTTCAGATATATCTTTGGATTAATGGAAGAACCAAGTGAAAGACTACTTGTTGGAATAATTGGAACAGAAGACTCTCCTAAACTGCTTGTTCCTAGTTTCGAAGTAGATCGAATGAAAAAATTAACAGGTATAACAAATTGTTTTGGTTGGAAGGAAACCCAAGATCCATATAGGATATTACAGGAACTTATTTCAGTAGATCAAGGGAAAACAATAGCGATTGAACCTAAAATGTGGTATTCAGTATATCAAAAGATTTTCAAGAAGCTACCAGAAAAGAGATTCATTTCAGCTGAAATCCTGTTTGATCCAATGCGTGCAGTTAAGGATGAGGACGAACAAAAGTTGTTATTGAATGCGTCTCAGAAATCGGGAGATGCGATTGTTGAAACCTTAAACGAATTAGAAGTTGGTATTTCTGAAGCTCAAGTTAAAGCTATTCTTAAAGAAAAACTTTTACTGGGCTCTGGAGAAAAATCTGGAGCGTTAGTTCAATTTGGTAGTAATTCTTCCCTTCCTCATTATTCTGGTGGGGATAGAAGACTACAAAAGAACGATGTTGTGCTTATTGATGCTGGAGGAACCCTTCAAAACTATTGGGGGGATATTACTATAACTACAGTGTTTGGAAAAGCATCTAGGCGTTTTAAGGAAATTTTTGATATCGTTCATACTGCTAATGAACAAGGTAAAGAAACAGTGATCAAAAACAAGGTTCCTTCTGAAATTGACGCAACAACACGGGATTATATCACAAGTAAAGGCTATGGAGATTTCTTCACTCATCGTACTGGCCATGGTATTGGTTTGGAAGTGCATGAACATCCCTATATTGTTAAAAACAATCGAGTCCCTTTGGTTCCTGGTAATGCATTTACAATTGAGCCTGGAATATATCTACCAGGTAAATTTGGTGTACGAATAGAGGATAACGTTATTAAAACCGAAACTGGGATTAAAACGAGCCAAATTCCTCGGTATGAACTTCTAGAAGTATAGGATTACTAAATTGGATTGTATGGGATTAGTCTTTCCTAAATAAAATTATGAATGAAAATATAAAAATTCAATACTTTCTCCTTAATTGTCCTTTAGAGGTAATTTCAAGCATGGAAATTCGAAAAATTCAGGTTACTGGTGCTGGGGATACTCGAATCATCTCCCTTCCAAAAGATTGGGCTGAACGTCACCAACTTGACAAAGGAGCCAATGTCATCATTAAAGAACTATCCACAGGTGATCTGATTATCTATCCTCAAGAGGCAGCAATTCAACCTCAAAAACGAGTGACAAGCATTGTTGAATCAGATCATGTGAATCGTGACATTTTAGCAGCTTACCTATTAGGAAACGACATTATCACAGTAGTTTCCAAAAAAGGTGAAGCGTTAGTTCAGAAAAGCCAAATTCGAGATCTTAGTCGTCAGCTAATTGGTTTAGAAATCCTTGGGGAGACATTAGAAAGTATTGAACTTCATTTCTTAATTGGAGAAGAAAAAGAAAACCCAAGGAAGTATGTCCGAAGGTGTTTCTCCATTGCGAACCAAATGCAGAATGATGCAATCACGGCGTTTCTGAAAGGTGATGCACCGCTAGCCAGAGAGGTAATTGATCGGGATGTTGAAGTAAATAGACTGTATTTCCTCATAGTTAGAATGTTGAAAATCATGGTTGATGATAAGCGTGAGGAGTCATATTTAAAGGGCCCTGCTTGCTTAGATTGGCGAATGGTCGCGACTTATAGCGAAGATCTAGGAGATGATTCTGTAGAATTTGCTAGAAAAGTACAGCAAAATCCAAACCTGAATAAAATGCTTTCTTCAGATACTTTGAGTAAGATTAAGTTGTTAAGTGACTCAACTACAGATTTATTGAACCAAAGTTTAGAAAATTTTTTTGATCAGAGTGTTATAGGCGCGGAGCTTCTGAAAAGCAAAATTGCAACACAACTACGTAATGCTCATAGTGGGATTCAAGACGACATCTCCAAGCTCGATAAAGAAGTAGTTTGGCAAGTATCATCTCTCCTTAATTTATTGAATAAACTTCATGAAACTGCTATTGATATTGGGGATCTAGTTATCGCAAAGGTTAATGATTCGTCCAAAACAAGATCTTAGTTGTTAT
>JAEOTY010000287.1 GCA_016839625.1 Candidatus Hodarchaeota archaeon | reverse complement strand
GTTCAAGCGCTATGTGCAAAGATATGGGTGAGTTAGATCTCGCTTTAAAGTACCAACAACAGAATCTGAAATTGTTCAAGGAACTGAACGATAAAGCGGAAATAGCTGCTTCTCTTGCTCAAGTTGGATTTATTTATCTTTCAAGAGGAGAGCTTGATCGGGCCTTGGAGTATCACCAACAAAGCTTGGGATTATACGAGGAGCTTGGTAAAAAGCATCAATCCGCATGGCCACTTGTTGGTATCGGTGAAAGTTATCGTCAGAGAGGTGAATTGGATCGGGCGATGATGTACCTTGAGCAGAGCTTGAAATTGCGTAAGGAATCAGGATCTAAGGATGATATTGCTGGGTCTCTTTATTTTATCAGCAAAATTCTTCATCAACAAGGCAGATTGGATCAAGCTTTAGCAAATCTTGAACAATGCTTAGACACTTTTGAGTATCTCGGTCAAAATCTGTCAATAACTGGAGTTCTCCTTGATCTAATTTCTGTAGCCATCGATAAGCAATCTCTTGATCAAGCTTATCAATATTTAAAACGAATGGAGCAAATTAATGCCCAAGAAGAAAATAAAATCATCCGCCAACGTTATCGTCTAGCAAATGCTCTGATTCTAAAGAAAAGTTCTCGAATAAGAGACAAAGCCCGAGCACAAGAAATTTTTCAGCAAATTGTTGAAGAGCCGATCGTTAAGCACCAGTTGACCGTAATTGCTATGTTTAATCTCTGTGAATCATTACTGGATGAATTAAAAGCATATGGTGAAATTGAGGTATTGTTGGAAGCCAAGAATTTAGCAGAGAAGATAACAATGTTGGCCCAACGACAATCCTCATTATCCCTAAATGTTCATGCATCAATCCTGCAAGCAAAATTTGCAATGGTTGAGGGTGATCTCTCTGCTGCAGAGAAATTCTTGGAACAGGCGAAAAATACTGCTACAGAGAAAGGGTTAGGATTTTTAATTGCAAAAGTGTCTGCAGAAAGACAAAACTTGAAGGGACAGTTTGATACTTGGCTGAATCTCATTCAGAATAATGCACCATTTAAAGAGCGCTTGGAAAAAGCTGATTTGAAAGAATATCTAAAAGAGGCATTGAAGTTAGCACGTATTGATAGCTCCCGTGAAACATGTGAATGAGTAGAATTACGTCCGGCAGGTGAATAGTAATGAAAGTGACTTTTCATTCAGATATTGAAGCATTCTGCGATTTATGTTTTCCTTTCTTACTGAAGAATGAAGCAGAAAACAACCTTCTTTTTGGGATTTTAAATAATTTAAAAAGAAATCTTCACACGTACAGCGAAGATCACCCCCCAATCTTGATTTCAATTGCTGATAACGATATATTAAAATTAGTGTCTATCCGAACACCTCCCTTTAATCAAGCAATATCTTATACTCAAAACCTTGCAGCCATTCACTCCCTTGTGGAGGAACTCACCTACAAAAAAGTAGAAATTCCAGGTATTCTGGGATTCAAAGAAGGAGCACTAAAATTTGCACAATTATGGGCAGAAAAAAATAATATAGCTTATCATCTGGACATGCATGAGAGAATTTATCAGTTGAAAATAGTAAATCCTGCGACATTAGGACCGCATGTGTTTGAACCTGCAACAAGAGCAGATTCACAACTGATTTTTGAATGGACCAAAGCCTTTATCAAAGAAGCATTAACTGAAAATTCCCCAGACGAACAGTCAACCTTGCAGAAAAATATTGAAAATGCTATAGAACGAAAAATGACTTATTTTTTGAAAGTAAATGATGAAAGTGTGTCCATGGCTAAAAAAGCAGGAACGACTCCAAATGGGCAAACAATAAACGCAGTATATACTCCACCAGAGAAAAGGAGGAAAGGATATGGCACGGAGGTTGTTGCAAAATTAAGTAAAAAGATACTAGATGAAGGGAAGAAATACTGCTATTTATTCACAGATTTAGCTAATCCTACCTCAAATAAGATTTATCAGAAAATCGGTTATCAACCAGTAATAGACATCGATGTCTATTTATTTCAGAAAATAGCCTGATTTAAAGCGTAATTACACATAGCTGTACCAATACTTAATTCCCATGTTAAGCCACCCCGTATGTCGTTTACCCCCCTCTTCCCATTTTGAGTGATCTTTATAACAATATTCAGGTAAATCAGTGTGTTTGAGAACTTGACTGATATCTAATCCCTGAGATTTGAATCCTTTTAGAACTGCAATTAATTCTTCAAAATATGTTCTCACATTTATCAAATAGTGCTTATCTACGATAAATCCATGCCCTGGAATGATGGTTTTTACATCAAATAATTCCCAAGATCGATAGAGGTCTAAAGTGACTTTTCCATTTGAAAAAGTTTGAGCATAACAACTGATGAGATTATCACCAGCACATAATATCTGTTCTGAAGGATAATAGACATATGCTGAATCGGGAGAATGACCACCACAGACCTGAAAAAAAACTTCACTTCCTCTAGAGCCAATAACAAATTCTTTTGTCACTTGGACGTCAGCCTTGAGTTTTTCTGCTCCCTTCTTTGATATAACTACCATCACGTCGTGAAAAACACTGAGCGCATCAGAATGATCCCAATGCCAATGAGTTAATATTAAATGCGATATCCTTTTCTCAAAATGATCTTCCATTTTATCGCGAAATTGAATAGCTTTTTCAGGATTAGCTCCACAATCGATAATTATTAATGCTTCTGGTAAGTTGATACAAGTTAAAGTGACTGTTTCTACTGGATCCATGTCAGCTATGTCGTCGATATTCCTCGGAGCGGTCGTTATTACATTAGAAGTGATTTGATTGTAATTCAACATTGTAACTTCCGAATCGGTTTCATCTCATGACCATGTTCATAGGAGCTAAGGCAGATCTGGACAAATTGATACAAGCATTCATACAAATGAGACTTTTTTATATCATTTAATAATAATCGAAAAAGGTTCAGTTGAAAGATTATATCTGGGAGGCTCTAAGGCCAGTAAAAGTTAATGTCGACCATAAAACGTGTGAATAAGTTCCTAAATTATAATAGCCAGTCATTATAGCAATAATTATATTTAATTAATTCATTTTGAATATTTTTCACCAACCTCTTGATAGGAAAGTTAAAAATATTTAGTGAGTGAAGAATCATAAACGATTCAAGAGCGGAGGTTGGTTATAATAGAAATTGACAATGATTATTAATTGAATGAATCTTCAATATTCAGAAATCATTTTGTTCTTCTTATTCTCTCGATTAATAGTGCTAAGCCAATCCCACCACCAGATACGATTACAACGAGAAAAAGGATAAGGGTACCAAGAGGTTCCCCTTCAGTGACCTGTGTTGAATATTTTTGATTATTACGCCAAAAGGAGACGTCATACCCTTCAGTTTCCAACCAATTTAAAGCAAGAGTTTTATTATAACTGTCATAAGCTGTTGTTTCTTCAGATACTGGTGTAGAACCATCTGAAGCAGTTATTAATCGTTTATATTCAATCAAATCCTCTTGAGGTAGTGCTGCCCACCCGTTCCGAGGAAGTGGGGAATAGGCTGGACATCCTAGCCCACTCAATCTGTTCTCAATTATTGATTGACGAGGGACGATATGGGATATCGCGTGTCGTACTCCTTTCTTATTCAAGTGATAAACGCCATCTTGTTCAAATTTTGGATTAAAGAACATTCCTCTCAAACTATTTCCAACAGACAGAATAGGTTGCACTGTTGTTTCAGCCTCAATCTCGTCTATGATATTTGCCATAGTAAACTGGGGATCCATAATGTTGACTTCACCAGTTTTCATATCAGTGAAAGCTGAGTCCATGGACGCGACAAGAATTGTAGCCTCTGTGGGCATCTGTAAAAGTTTTCCATCCTTGATAAGAAAATGATTGGTAAGCGTATCATTAACCCAAGTCTTAGATGAATTATCCCAACGAATGTTTTCAAATTTCTCAAGAGTAATGGTTCCTGAATCAGGATCATTCTGCTTATAAATCATAGACCCACAACCAATAGGCCCTTTGTACCCACCTAGATCACTAGGGCTTGCAGTATTATAGGAATGAGATTCCCATTCATTGATCGGAACCAACCATTGATTTGAGGGGTTAAAATTGCCACTCTCATTGAAACCATGGTTTATAGGGTCTCCTAGAATATGTTCAGGGAGCAGTGGTGATATCAGATAGTCCATTTCAAACTCCCCGCATGTTTGATTCAATTGGAAGCTAATATGTTCATAAAAATCATTTGAATCTCTATCTTCAACAACAAAAGAATAATTCCCATGATGATTTTGTTTATCATCATTTCCAAAAGGTCTTGATAATCCCCCATAAAACCAACTATAATATCTAGGGCGTCCATTGGAGTATTTGTAAGGAATCATTTGAGCTTGAAAGGAAAAAGCTACATCCCATGCGTCGAGAATGTGGCCATCGTGCCATAGGACATCATCTCGAATTGATATGTTATACTGAAGACCATTAGCAGAAAAAATGCCTAGTGTATCTGCAACTCTAGGATACAATTGTAAATGTTCTATGGTACCAAAGTTGTCTAGCATCCATTGAGATCGATTGATCCCTAAAGGAAGAATTAATTCTTTTGAGGGTGTAAAACCTAACAATGCATCCATGGCTGGAACAGCACTATATTGGTCATAAACATCCGTAGCAATTAGTGTATTAAATGAAGCGCCAGCAGTGGAGGATGCCAGCACAACTTCTCTAGGTGTACCAGGATAATCATTTGTTGTCCAAATTGATTCCAAACAAGAGAATGGATTAATGAATGTTATCTCCCTTGGAACTGGGTCATAACCGTACAATCCAGTGGAGATAGCGTGCACGTCATACTGATTATAGATCAAGACATTTGGCATAACATCGTACCAGATTTCTTGCCAAGTTTTAATGTCCTCTTTCACTTCTGTGAGATTCCAATTGCTATTGATCTTTTCGATGAGTTGATTTGATTCATTTGCCCGATAATTCAAATAACGCCTGCCAAACGAATCTGTACCAGGAGCCCAATACATAACGTTGAATCCTGCTGGAGGAATTGCGGCAGTTCCATATACCCCCTGCATAAAGGCTCCAGGGTGTCCAGTTGATGGACTAAAACTTAAAAAAGCAATATCGTATCCGCCCTCATCATATGCTCCCACTTCCGCATGAGTGCATCTGGAGCTAAATGCTGCCGAACCAATTAGCTCTAATTCTGCATTAATGCCAATTTTAGGCAGTTCTCCTTCCATAACATATGAACAATCTGTCCTTGGAATGACTGGGCCCATTTGTACGTTAATTAATTTAACTGAGAAGAGGGGGGTTGCATCAATAGCCGCATCTATGCTCAATATTACTTGTATATTAGCCAGTTTTGGTATGAAAAGAGTTCCTCCGATGACTACAAAAAGAACCATCCAACTAAAAACCGAATTGTTCTTCATTTTTTATACAGAATAGAATGAATTTTTTCCATTAAAAAGTTAGACTCCCGTGCATTGTACAAGAAAACCCCTTAGTTACTTTCCTATTAAAGGTGGGAACCATATTGATTTCTTTTTTCCCCAGGATTCTTTATTGATTTATTCGAAAGTGTGATCTTTAAGTAAAGTTCCAGAGGAGGTCAGATTGGACTGGTTCGGGTTCTAAAGGTTTCATTTCGTAACCATGTTCGTAAGAGCCAAGGCAGATTAATGTACGCGTCCGCTCAACGCCAGGCATGTTAACAATCTTCAGAATAATGTGTTCCAAGGAATCAAGACTACGTGTCTTGACCTTCACGATAACATCACTATCACCAGTGATATGGTGCATTTCAACGATTTCTAGTTCTTTTAAGTGTAATAGTAAATGTTTTTCAGTAAATGACCAAGTCTTTTTAGTCCGATCTAGCATGACAAGGATGAAGGCGGTTACTTCTTTTGCTAGTTTCTTTTCGTTGGTAATGATCGTATAACCTAGAATAACCCCCTTTTCTTCAAGGGCTGCAATCCGATTTTGGACTGTTTGAGGCGAAATTCCAAGCTCCTTGGCAATTTCTCGCCTTGTTTTTCGAGAATTCTCCTTCATCAAGCTGATTATTTTGCGATCAATTGAATCGATCTTTTCTAAATCAATTATCAAAAAAATATCACTCCGAAAAAGTTTTGTCTAATTCTCTATATATTCTTTACTATTTTGTCAATCAATTACTATATTAACATCATTATTTGTATAATTTATTCGGATAGACATCCAAATCATCTACCCGAGTGAAAAAAATGAGTAAAAGTGTCTTAGTAGGGACTAATCAGACTCCCCTCTCTCTTGAATACGCAGATTGGGTTAATCAACTTCCTCAAAGTGAAATCCGTCGCTTATTAAAGTTTACACCTGACTATTATTTTGCTGGTGGTAAACCTGGAGTGTTACCAATTGAAACATTTCATCAAATATTGGAAGACATCATTTCCGAGGAAAAAGCGCTACTTCAACAGAATTCATCTTCCGTTCTAAACAAGTACAACTATGGGGAAACTGATGGCAATATCGAACTTCGGACCATTTTAGCTAAGCGATTGGTTAAACGTGACCATATTTCTTGTACTCCTGAGGATGTTCTAATCACCACTGGATCCCAACAAACTCTTTATGCAATCAACGATTGTCTTATTTCTCCAGGAGATGTCATTCTTACAACTAGGCCTACGTATTTAGGTTTTTTATTACCTGCTGAGAAAATGGGGGCAAAAATAGTTACGCTTCCTTCTGATGACGGTGGTTTAATGCCAGAATTCATTGATGTGGCTATAAAATTATGTAAGAATAAATTCGGAAGAACACCGAAAATTTTGTACACCATTCCATATTCAGATAATCCCAAAGGGACAACTCTTTCATCTAAGAGAAAACAGCAAATTATTGACATTGTTTTTAGTTATAATGATTTATTAATTGTTGAAGATGTTGCTTACAAAGAAATTCAATTTGGAGAACATTCCATACGTCCAATGAAAGAAGCTGACCCTAACAATCAGCGAATTGCCTATTTATCCACATCGACAAAAGAAGCTGCTTCTTTTCGTATCGGGTATAGTGTTTTTCCAGAAGAATTGCGGAAAGCTGTCATTAAAGCGAAGGGATATTATGACCTGTGTTCATCAGAATTCGTTCAGGCTATTCTAGCAAGGTACTACGATAAATATATCGATTTACAGCTCCCTTTAATACGTCAGGGGTATGAAGATCGATGCAATGCAATGATTCGCGCAATAAAAGAGTATATGCCTTATGGATCCTATACTAATCCTACTGGTGGTTTTTTTGTTTGGTATGAAACTTCTAATAAGAATTTTGATTCTTCAAAGTTTATTCAAACAGCTATTGACAGTGGGGTTGTGTATGTTCCTGGGATTGCTTTTTACCCCCAAAATGGTTTTGCTATCACTGAGGAATCAGAGCTGGTTCGTTGTGAAAGACCAACCAATACTATGAGACTTGGTTTCTCGTTATTACCACCCGATATGATCAGAGAAGGTATAAAAGTCCTAGGAAGACTATTGTGGATGGAGGACAAGCAGAAAGTTCCTAGGTCTTTTTCATCTTTCTCAGACAAAGGATTTTTTGTTATATGAACAACCGTTCATCAGCTTATATTGTCGTACTCATTGCCGCGGTGTTATGGGGAACGCCATATACTGTTGTCAAGATTGGACTATCTATACTTACTCCACCTTTACCTCCCCTTGGTTATCTTATGCTACGGTTTTTTGTGGCACTAGTCCTACTTCTTCCACTATTAATCTATTCAACAACTCGAAATAATACTTTTAAGCTTCTCAAGAATAAATCTATTGTTCTTCTTGGGTCGGTAAACGCATTAGCGTATATTTTACAGTTCATTGGACAAGTAGGAACAACTGCTGCAGTTGCTACATTAATGGCGAATACTTATTTGATTTCAACTCCAATATTATCTTCTTATTTTCAAGGAACAAAAATCACGAAAAGATTAAAATTGGCCGTTATTGGAGGAATTAACGGAGCTATGATCGTTTCTTGGAGTGTATCAACTGGTATTGCCCCAGAAGACACATTGATCTTCATCCTAAGCACTTTCTTAGTTCTCATATCAGGGCTTGTCTGGGGTGGTTATGGAGTTGCATCTAGCATAATCAGCAAGAAAGCAGAAGAAGAAGGCATTAAGGAAATGACTAATTCATCAGCGGTCTTTGTTTCGTCTAGTTTTTATTCATTAATAATGGTTTGTATTTTGATGTTGGTTCTAAATCAATTTCCCAGTGTTGAATCACTGACAAATGAAGCATGGTTGACAGTAATTTATCTAGCGGTATTCTGTACAATCTTACCTTTCATTTTGTATATCCGTGCGAGTCAGGTTATTGAAGCAACAGAGCTGAATATTTTTCTACTATTGAACATAATTGTAAGTCTGATCATTGCAAAGTTTGTTTTATCGGAAAATCTACCATTCATTGGAATTGTAGGTAGTTTTTTGATTGTTTTTTCAATTTACATTGCAAGTTCAAGCTCAAGTCGAAATCCAGGGTGATTCCAAACATAATTTTACTAAGAAGAATAGCTTAAAGTCAAATTTCGTTTCCTCTCTGCCTCTACCAAGAGATTTAACCAGATAATCAATCAATTTGAGATTCCTACAAAGAATATTATTTTGAACTGGGTCTTCTAAACGAATAAATACAATGGTATGTCAATAGTACTTATGACCCAAAGTGTACTAAAAAGGATCTGGAATGTTATTACAAAGGAGGGCCATCTTAAGGGATTGACAAGGGCACCTCAGCTAAGTATTTTCGTTATAAAAAATTATCAAACGAATCCTAGATTGGCAATAATGACGAGTAAAGAATTTTTTGAGGAAGCCAACGGTGAATTGTTTATCGGGAGAGAGCTACCAAGTAGAGATACTTTAATCGAGCTAGTTCGAGAACACCGAGAACTAAGCTAGATGATCATGAAATTACTCTATTCACTATCAATTTCCTGTAATCTATTCTTCTGGTTTCTCCTTTCGTGAAATCTTGAAAACAACTGGACGTTTATAATCAGCACAACAGTTGGAGTGACTATCGGGGGTATCAAACCAAGGCATCTTACCTCCACTTTGTATTATGCGGATAGTAGGGAAAATTGAATGGAATGCAGAGGGACAAATCTTTCCTCGGTCCTCAGGATAATTAAACACATCTCCAATCTTATGACCACCAGGGCATTGACCTTCTCCTAGTATGTCGGTAATTTCTAGTTTTATTTCATAATTCGGCATATTTTAGAACTCCTTTTAGAGTAATAACGCAAATCTTCTGATAACTATTTGTGATTTTTCTGCTGCAGGATAACCTTATAGTGAAAGGTTTAAAACTGGTTAAGAAATTCAGATCAATCTAATAATGAAAAAGTGAGGAAAAACTTATGCTTGACTTTTTTTACGGAATAGTACTTTTCTTTGAAGTATTGATCAGTATTGTTATTGGTATATTCATCATAAGGCGAGATAAATCACAAACATTGAATCAAGTCTTTTTACTGGTGATGCTTTCTTTTGCGGGGTATCTCCTCTTTGAATCGATAATTTACCTACTTAATGTTGTAGATCTAGCGATCTTGAATCTCCTCCGCGATTTGAGTGTGTTCTTCTCTACCTTGGCCGTAATTCTTTTAGTCTTCTCTGCTCTAATTGTTCAATATGGTGAAATTGTTATCCAAAGAAAATTAAATCTAGTGATTGGGCTTCTTGCATTAGTAATACTAGTTCTTATCGGAGCACCATTTGATTCAGCGAGAATTCTTGAGAGTGGTACGAACGTAATTTTTGAACAAGCTGATCCAGTTTATGGAATTGTCGGGAAAATTGCGTTACTATTCGTCCCAATCATATTTATCTTTTTCTCGATATTTCAATATATGAGGGTCAGACAATCTAGTGACGATCCTGTATTACGGAATAAATTGCTCAGATTAGCTATCGGACTATTTCTGATCATTGTTGGAATAGGTTATTTCGCTATCTTCCCAGAGTTCCGTTATCCTGGTCACATATCATATATTGCTGGTTTGGCAAGTTTATTCTGGGCTTTCAAATAATTAGAGCTTTGCAATTGCATAACCTAATACTGGTCGGGTAAAATGAGAGACAAACTGACTGAGGATCTTTTGAAAGAATTTCCTGGTAAAATGGAAAATGAACAGGCTTTTATCATCCAATACATTATGAAGAAAGCCCAACAAGGAGAGAAACCTCCAGCAAAAGAGGAGATAGAGAAAAGCATCGAAAAGAATATTAAAACTGGCGCTTTTGAGAGGAAAGGCCCCCTGCTGATTATGAAAGTTGCTAAATCAACATCAGCAGTACCTGAGGAAGAGGAGGAAGAAGAGGAAGAACTTCCAGTTCTATCACCCAGCTCCATCAAAGGAGATTTTACTGAGAATCAGAAATATATTCTTTCGGCTTTCCAAGGGAAATTCGAGAATAGAACAGCTATTATCATGAATGTGACTATGGCAGAGATGTCACAAGGGAGAAAACCACCAGATAAATCAGTACTGGAAAAAAGTATTAATGAACTAATCGAGAAAGGGACATTAGAAACAAAAGGGGATATATTGATTAAGAAATCGTGATCTAAGAAACCAGTTGAGAAAAAATCTCAGTTATATTGCATATGTGAGGGTAAATGCCCATCAATTTTCATGACAAAAAAGACCGTTGTTCATATGCAAAACGACAGGCTGACTCTAGTTGGATTACCAAAATATTGGAAATAGTAAATCCTCGCGGAAAACATGTAGTTGATATTGGATGTGGAGGAGGTATTTATACAAGAGCATGGGCGCGACTAGGTGCAGCTCACGTTCTTGGTCTTGATTTTTCGGAACAAATGATCCAAACCGCCCAAGAATTGTCCATTGATTATCAGAATACTTCTTTTCAGGGTGGTAACGCGATTTCAACAGGTTTAGAGGATAAATATGCGGATATTGTCTTCGAACGTGCTCTTATTCACCATCTTTCAGATATTCCTAGGTGTCTAAGTGAAAGTTCAAGATTATTAAAATCTGGTGGGATTTTTATTATTCAAGAACGAACTCCAGAAGATGTGGGGGTTCCAGCTTCAAAAGAACATATAAGAGGATACTTCTTTGAAAAATTTCCTCATCTACTAGATATAGAATATAAACGCCGTCCAATTAAGAATGATATCCAAGAAAAATTGCGATTTGCTGGTTTTAATGACATCAAGGAATATTCCTTATGGGAAACAAGGAGAACTTATCAAAATTTTTCTGATCTGGCGAATGATCTTCGAGAACGGACTGGTAGATCAATTCTTCATGAGCTCAATGATGAACAGTTGGAAGAACTAATTAAGTACATTTCTATTAAGATTCCATCAGGAGAAGCGATTATAGAAAAGGATCGCTGGACGATTTGGACCGCAAAACGATAATTTCAGTGTTTCTCTTTTTCATTAATCCTTGTTCCAAAAGCTGAACAGCGTATTCTAAGAATAGTACACCGTGTTCTATTGCATAGTTCTTTAACCATGTTTTTGAAAAGATCATTTAGAGAAAAAACGAATGAAAAATCGAAGTGGTGTTGTTTAAATGAAAATTAATGGCAAAATACGGAAATACGCTCTATTTTCCTCTATTGGAGGAGGAACCGTGGCGATAATTGTATTTGTTGCGGCGATAGTACTCCTAAATCCCTTAAACATGCTAATGGATATCCCAGACTGGGAGAATCATTCTTTAGTTGAAGGAAGCGCCTCAACGTACCAGATAAAGCTCCAAATCCAAACAAATTTTGGTACATATACCCCTCAAACACTATCCTATGACCCCCAAATCACTCCTGTTCAGATTCAATCGTACTTAGCGAATGTTGATTTACAGGGCCTTACTCCCCCCTCAGAAATAAAAAACGATCTAGCAAAATATGGATTTGCTTTGGTAGATGAAGGATATGAGGATATTTATGAAATCTATGAGGATGATGAGGTTCCTCAATTTATCACTACAGACCTTTGTTTACATGCATATCATGTGTTGTATGATATTAGTTTACGAATTCTGGAAGGGACACATTTTACAAACGATTTTGAACTAATGCTTCAAACTCTCAGAACTCAGCAGATGGCCCTGAATGGGACTGTTAATGAAGCTATAACGCATGATTCTATATCTAAGAATGTCGCTTATCTGTCACTTATGCTTTATTTACTTGACAATTCTACCTATCCTATCCCCCCAGAAGTTGAGGATCTTGTCAACCTAGAGTTAGCCAACATCAATGCAGGACAAAGTGCCATATCGGCTATTTTTGGTTATGAAGAAGATTATACTCAATACAAAGTCCGTGGTCATTATACTCGAAATGAGGTTCTAGCTAATTATTTCAAGGCAATGATGTATGCTGGACGGATAGGATTCTTGCTTCAAAGCCCATTTGGGGAGATTGAAATGGGGATTAACCACACTCGTATGGCACTATTGTTATTGTCTTCATTCAATGCTACTGTAGGATCAGAAACAGTCTGGGATCTTTGGGATCGAATTTACCAACCCACAGCATTTTATGTTGGAGCATGTGATGATTTAACTCCAATAGAATATTATCACATGTGGCAGAAGTTTGGTTCCCCTGAAGGAGATTTATTAGCTCCTGATACACTAATAATTGATATAATCAATGAGGCTAAAACTTACCGAAAACCACAGATAAACTCAATGTTTGTCAATGAAATGTTTGAATTTGAAAATGTAACACAAGGGTTTAGATTAATGGGCCAGCGATTCATTCCTGATTCATACATCTTTCAGCAGTTAGTCCACACAAAAGTATCAGGCAGGCTGTTACCAAACGGATTGGATGTCTTTTCTGTTTTTGGGAGCTCGCGTGCAGCTTCTCACCTTCAGAAAGAAAACTTAACTTTCGCTGATTACAGTTCGCAGATTCTAAAACTTCGAGAGGAATTTGCCAATCTGACTGATTATGATTGGACACAAAATTTGTACTGGCTGTGGTTATATTCTCTATTTCCATTATTAACGCCTGCAAGTGAGGGGTACCCTGGTTTTATGCTAAGTGATGCTTGGACTGACAAAGCATTGATGACTGCTATGGGTTCTTGGGCTGAATTACGTCATGATACCATTCTTTATGCCAAACAGTCTTACAGCATATTCACATCGTTACCTGAAATTAAGGATGGATACGTGGAACCTTATCCAGAACTTTATACCCGATTAGCTTGTCTTGCACGGTTGATGGAAAACGGGCTTGAGGAAAGAGGATTAATCATTGAGGGTTTCAGTGATAAACTTGATCAGATTGCAGAAGTGTTTGACCGATTAGTAGAGATCAGTATCAAAGAACTGGAAAATAAAGCATTAAATGAAAGTGATATCTCTTTCATAACGTATGCGGGTACTCAAATTGCCGCAATCGCTAGCTATCACGATCCTGACGTTAATCCTTATGTTAGTGAAGCTGATGACAGGATGGCAATAATTGCTGATGTACACACAGATCTTAACACAAATAAGGTATTAGAAGTAGCGACGGGGAATCCTTTGGTGATTTACGTTGTTGTTCAAGATCACAATGGACAATTACGATTAACCCGTGGCGGGACATTTTCGTATTATGAGTTCAATCACTCAATGACTGAACGTTTAAGTGACGAGAACTGGCACGAAATACTGGACTCAAATCCTCCTGCCTTACCAAAATGGATTCTTGACACACTGCCTATCCATACCGTAAACAATGCTTTTATTTCAATAGCCATTGAGGAAAAATAATTATTCTCTAAGAAAAGGAAAGCAATTCCCCCTATTCTTCCTTTTTTTCTTTTCTTTTCAGTTTAATACTCAAGAAGATACAAACCAAAAATTTTGCATAAGTCGAAAATAATACATATTTAATGCGTGAGGATATAATGGAAAGGAAACCTCAGCCTAAGAGATTAGGAAGCGATATCGTTGGAAGAAAAATCTGATGAACTTTTACAAACAAAAACGATGAAAATTTACTGGTTTCTCCTTACACATGATGAAAGCGGTATTCGTGAAATTCAGCGTGATCTAGGAATCTCCTCGCCATCAACAGTCTCCTATCACATAAATAAACTAGTCAATTCTGGTTTAGTCTCTAAATCCACGACTGATAAATACAATGTCGAAGAAACAATGAAATCAGGAATTTTTGGCCTTTACGTGAAGATCGGTACACGTATGATCCCTAGAATGCTGTTCTATCTCTCGTTTTTGGCAATAGGGACAATTTTTTACTTATTACTAATTTTTAATAGGGGAGCATTCTACATTCATGTTGAAGATTTTTTATTCTTATTTTTCTCAGCATGTGGAATAATATTTATTGCATATGAAGCATACAGGATTTGGGCAATGAAACC
>JAEOTY010000286.1 GCA_016839625.1 Candidatus Hodarchaeota archaeon | reverse complement strand
TTATGGATGTTTATGATGTTCTTATTGTTGGCGGTGGACCTACTGGGTTATCAGCAGCAATTACCACAGCTAAACAGGGGTTAAAAACGTTAATAATAGAGGAACACTCTGAAATAGGACATCCATTGGCATGTGGTGAAGGAATCTCTGCTGATAAATTCCTCTCTCTTGAAAATATGCCAAAAGCAAATATTCAGCTTGAGAATCACGTTTTACACCTTCAAAAGCGCGAATCATTAGTGGAACGGGTGATTAGCGCTCAACGTTTTTTTTTTGGATCGAAAGGAGTTGCTACAGCTAATATAAATACAGTTACGATTAATCGACCTTTATTTGATAGGCTCATTGCAAAGGAGGCTCAAAAGGAAGGAGGAGAAATTCTATTAGGAACACAAGTTGTTGGAATCAAACGTAGACAGGAAAAATTAGAAGTTAATACAACCCAAGGGAATTTTAAGGCGATTATTGTCATAGGATGCGATGGACCGTCTGCTCATAGCGTTCGAATGATGGGATTACAACCTCCTACTGAATATGTTCAAGGAGTAGAATATAAGATCCAAGGAGTCTATACAGATGCCTTAGACTTTTATTTTGATTTCAAACATTTTAAAAAAATGCATTATGGATGGTGTTTCCCAAAGAAGACTCACACAAATGTTGGAGTTGTTGTTGAAACAGCATCTAAGCCAATGCAAGTCTTGAATAGATTCATCACGTATCTCGGGTATAAAAATATTACAAAAGGGGATATAATCCAAAAAATCGCTGGAATTATCCCAGCTAGTGGACCAATTCCTAAGAATTATTGTGATAACTACATGGCAGCTGGAGATGCTGCAGGACTTACGAACTCGATTTTTTATGGAGGAATTTCAATAGGAATTCACTCTGGAATGCTCGCTGGTCAAACTGCTATTGCAGCTCATGAAACTGGCAAATTTGACGAAAATCAATTGAGTCAATATCAAAAACAATGCCAATCCTGGCCTTATATGGATCCAATCATCCAAAAAGCTCATGATATCTTGTATAAGAAATTTTCTGCTGATGAGATCGAAATTTTTGGTTCATGGATTGATGGTTGGGATATTACGACACTCAGTAAGTATCAAAAGATACGATTATTTGTCAAGGCTCTATTAAAGCCTTCTATGTTAAAAAAATTCAACGATGCACGAATTATTGCCCATGGGTTTAGTAAAAGCAGAGATTGGGGTTTTTGACGCATAAATTTTTGTTTATTTCAAGAAGATTACAAATGAAAATTGATAAGTCAAGATTTAAGAAGAGAACATAAGTGCCCTGTTTTTCGTCAGAACTTGTTTTAAATTCCCATAGACCATAACTACAAAGGAATTACAAATGAAAAGCAATGCAAAAGCCTTCCTAGCGTTAAGTGTAGGTATAATTTTATTAGCTATTGCCATTTCTACAAATCAATTCGAACTTATTCAAGAAATCATCACAGAAATAACCGAAAGCGCAAAAGCTGCGATTCCTACCCCTTAGGTGTTTCAAGTGGCATGGCATAAGAAACCTAAAACTAATTTAACTAAGCTCCGCCTCTTACGAACTTTTATTCAGTTTATCATGTTCCTCTTACTGAACCTCACTTTTTTCCTAATTGGTGCAACTTGGCTAGTTTTACCGATTAATATGCCCCGATCAATCTTTTCAAGCTCCGAAGGGGCCTTTTTCCTCTTACAACGTATGTTAACAATGGCCATTATCCCTTTAATTCCTCTTGCTGCTTTTTTTCTCTTAGGCGCTTTATTTGGAAGACTTTTTTGTGCATGGGCATGTCCGTTTGGTTTATTTCAGGATTTGATAGGATATTTGACTTCATGGATTAGGAAATACGAACCTACTCAGGAAACAAACCTCAATCTGCGCCAAATCGGTGAGTTTATTGTTATTGCTACCGCACTTGTTTCAACGTTTATCGGTATCAATGTGGCTATAGGAGAAAAAGCGGCTGCTCAAACTGCCTTTGACGTATTTTTTGATCAACCATGGGCTGTGTTAAGCCCTTCAACGTTTTTATTCACGGCAATTCCTTTGTTGTTTTGGTGGGGAGGAATTGAAAATTTCATAATTTGGGAAAAATTCGTACACATAGATGTTATCTTTTGGCTTAGATTATCTGTTTTCATTATTGCTTTGATTATCATTATTTATATACCACGAGGATGGTGTCGCTGGTTCTGTCCTGTAGGAATTATCATGGGTCATCTAGGTACACATTCTTTACTAGGAGTTGGGCGAAATATCTCAAAGTGCACTCACTGTGGGTTATGTGAGGATGTTTGTCCTATGGGAGTTAGGATTCTCTCGCATCCTGCAGAAAAAGTAAGAAGTCCACAATGTACTAATTGCTTAGATTGTGTTGCGGTCTGTCCTGATGATGCAATGGAGATAAAATTCCTATAGTCCTGATATTTATCCCCATCGTAATCGTTCTATCTCACGATCTTTTTTCAATTGCTTCTTGATTATTTTATAATGTTTTGCACAAAGATGAATTTTGGTCACTTTATCGCGAACACCAAGGTTTAAACTGGCTTGTTTGATCGCTTTTCCAGCTTTTTCTCGCGAAACTGTCTTTTTACTGACATCAGAACAGGCTTCAATGTCACATGTTTTTTTTTTGGCTGACATCTTTTTCACTTGGAAACAACGAATGACCTTAGATTGAGGGTGTTAATTCTATATGGCCTGGGGTTGGATGAAAAATAAAATCTGTAGTTTCTAGTTCCTTAAGTGTAATACCTGGAACTTTCAGAATTTGCAGAATCTCCCCTTGAGATGGTTCTTTATCATCATGTATCTTTTTTGTTAACCTAATTACAACATCACAGTAATGTTCAACAGCTTGAATGATCCTGGGAGCGTGGACATCACGATGCAGTGTTAATATACTTACAACACCCATATCTTTATCTGTCGCAATTTTATGTTGTAAGAACGCCATAGGAGCCTTCAATGAATCTGATACTAACAATATAGTAGTTAAAGAATCAAGAACTCCACGTATCGGCTGAGAGCGAACATGCAATAAAGAGCGTCGAATTTGATCTGTAACTTGACGAGGTTGTGTAATATCTCGTATTACATTTTCTCCAGCCGCCATTGGTCTTCCTTCAGCGTATCCAAATGGATTAGAGAAGGCATCTAAAAAAACCAATCGTTTTGTTTCGAAAGTTACCTCTGAGATATTGTATGGTACGAATAGTGGAGAATAATGTGAAAAGAGGTGCTCGGTAGACAAAATATAACCATATTCACCTGTTCTCAAGCCTTCTGATAGAAATTGAACTAAAATATGTTCAGTATTGATCCCAACTTCATCTTCCACCAATATGATTGACCCACGTGGTACTCCACCACCTAAGACATCATCAAGAAGAGGAATACCAAATTTTGCACGATCTTCCATGACCATTTTCATTTTCTCCTTTCAACTGTTAGTTACTTTAATGTTGTAGTAATAAAATAAGTCAGATGTTCTCTATCTTTAACTATCTGGAACATATCTAACCTAAACTTAAAAGATTGCCTGTTTTGAAACCTAAATTGCATATATATGAATGATAAACTTGTTTAACACTCATATTAAGCAAAAAATACTGGATTGACAAAAATGAAATTAGAATTCTTTGGAGTACAAACCCCTATCATCAATTCATCAGATAAAGACATTGCAGAAATATTGCTAGAAGCAATTAAAACAAGTAAGATCGAATTACAAGATAGAGACATCATTATTATAGCGAGTAAAGTTATTTCCATTATTGAGGATTGTCAACTTCCCTTAAACAGCATTACTCACGTTCAACGAAAAGCAGAAGCTGCTGCAAAAATGTCTGGACTTGATCCACGATTCGTGGAGGTAGTTTTCCAAGAAGCTGATGAAATATTCGGAGCTGTGCCAGGGGCAATTCTTGCATTGCGAAATAATATTATCCAGGCCAATGCAGGTGTAGATCAGAGCAACGCAGGTGGAGACGAATTCTTAATTGTGTTACCGAGAGAGCCTTTTAGAAGTGCAGAAAAAATTAGAAAAACACTTTGTGTGAAAACTGGGAAAACCCTTGGGATTATATTAGCAGATTCGAAGACACATCCTTTAAGACAAGGAACATCGGGTTTTGCTCTTGCTGTGTCAGGGTTCATTCCGTTAATCGATGATCGAGGTACTGAAGACTTATATGGGCGCCCCATGAAAATCACTACCCGAGCTATCGCTGACAACTTAGTTAGTGGAGCAGAAATTTTGATGGGGGAAACAAATCAGAGAGTACCAATAGTTGTTGTTCGTGGATGCAATGAAATCAAATTTCAAGAGGAGGAGGATATTGAAAAAATCAATGATTTAATGAAGATATCCCCCCAAAACTGTATTTATATGGGGCCTCTCTGGTATAGTGAACTGAAACAGTAAAATTGAATAATATTAATACAACCTTTATCTGTTCTAAAACCTAATCGGAAATCTAATATGGAGCAATACCAGTAAAGTTCACATGCTTATCCAAGGAAAATTAGGCAAGATAGAAGTCGGTGATAATGTAGATACCCGTATTATGGGTATAATCAACCTTTCACCCAGTTCTTTTTTCAAAGGGAGTATTAAGCTATCAGAGGTTGAAATGCAATCTCAATTAGAGCAAATAATTGATCAGGGCGCAGATTTTATTGATGTGGGAGCAATTTCAAGTGCCCCAGCTTTTCTATATAATAGTAAAGAGAATATTTCCGAGTCCAATGAAATAGAGCGGCTTTCTCATTTCTTTAAAATATACAAGGAGATTGGAACGGATCTTTCAATCTCAGTTGACACTCAATCATCAAAAACAGCGGATTATGCCTTCTCTCAGGGAGCGACGATCATTAATGATATCTCAGGTTTCAAAACAGATCCAAAACTTCCCCATGTCATATCGGAATACGATGCCTCAGCAGTACTTATGGCTTGCCGTCAAGTACCTGGAGATGTATTTTCGACAGATGAAGTACTTGTTGAACTAGAGAAAAGCCTTGATTTAGGTATTAAAGCAGGTATAAAGCAATTAAAAATGGTTATTGACCCTGGTTTAGGTGGGTGGGTTCCTCAAAGACAAATAGACAACGACTACAAATTAATCAATGATTTAATGAAGTTTCGTGTCCTTAAACACTGTCTCCTTGTTGGAATATCTAGAAAATCGTTTATTGGTAAAATTTTAAACGTTCCTCCAGAAAAAAGGTTATGGGGGTCGCTAGCAGCAACTACTATTGCTGTATTGAATGGTGCACATATCATCCGAACTCATGATGTTAGAGCAACCAAAGACGCTTGTTTGATTGCCAAATATGTCAAAAGAATTAAAGAAAAAGATGAAGTTTACAGTTAGAATGAAAATTCAAGTTAATCGATCCTTCGATGTTTTGTTTTTTAGATTTCATTCTGGGTTTTGATGAATTGCTTCATTTTTGCTTAAGAACTGACCATATAATCCAACACCAGATCAGAATATGACAATGACTAGTTAATCACTAGTTTTCCAAAAGTGGTATTTAGTGCTGGGGCAGATGAACAGAACTATTTATAATAATAATAACCCCAGGTAACCATGAAAATATCGTTTTCTACAAAGATGTAGATTACACCCTAAAATCAGTTCACACAGCCTATTTAGACTATTTCGCAAAATAGCGCTTTCTGAATTAATGTAGGTTAATATATTGACAAATATTGATGATTTCTTTGGTGAAAATGAGTCCCAAAACGTTGAGACATTAATTGGAATAACGAAAAAGTTTTTTGGTTTTGTTTCTGCTCTAGCTGAGATTGTTGATGAACTTCAAAGTGAACACCTTAAATTATCTAGCAGAATAGATCAGCTCCAAAGGACTGGACCAGCACCACTAAGTGCCTCACCTCCATCCCCAGCACCACTAAGTGCCTCACCTCCATCCCCAGCATCACTAAGTCCGCCACCTCCAACCCCAGCAACACCAGGTGCACTACCAGAAGCCCCAGGACTCCCAGGTCTTCCAACACCTCCGTCCCCAGCCACAGCTTCAGCTCCTCCAGGTAGCCCAACAGCTCCTCCCTCAACACCATCTGGACTTCCTCCACTTCCAGGATTGTCTCCAGCACCACAACAACCAGGTTTTGGACAACCGCCGGCACCACAACCAGGTTTTGGACAACCGCCAGCACCACAACCAACGGGTCCAGCACCTCGACCTTCTCCAATGAGCTTAAAGGCTCAGATGAACATGGAACTAAAAGAAGCTTTTGCTAGAATTAAAAAAGGCTGGGATGAAACCGATTAATAGATGAAATACCTCTTTAATTCGTTTTGTTATACAACAAATGGCTTAACTCTCGAAGGCGATCAATACCTCTTATTTCATATTCAAACAGAGGTACTTCCAGCAAGTCAAAATCAGAGTATAATTCCTTAATTGTCTGTAAATTTTCTTGTTGACTTGCATACCTAGCCCTACAATAGGTACATTCGGGGTTTTCGGGTTGAACTTGATTAATGTAGATTTGTGAGATCGGAAAAGCCACTTCAAACAATGCTCGAATCAAACGTTCTGTTTCCCAAATTGCCATAATATTAGGGATTGTAATAGCTACGAACTCTGTTTCTTTTGCGTTTGATAAATGAACTCGTGCGATTTCCACCTGGTCTCTTAGTTCTTCAAGTTTATCAAAAGCCTCTTGCTCACTTGGAGTAGAACTTCCACCAAACAACGTTTTGAACCCAGTCATCATTCCCCCTAAGCGACGGCGCATTTTAATTAGGCGATAAAGCCAACTTTGAGTCATCTCGGGTAACTGTAACAATTTAAGAGTATGTCCAGTTGGTGCAGTATCAAAAACAACTATATCATACTCAGGATTTTGAATGTACTCTAATAATTGGATAAATGCGACAGTCTCATCTGCTCCTGGAGGTGATAAAGCGGAGGGATCATCTCCACCAAGAAATTCCGAGATTGTTCCAGAGGGATCCTGTTGGGTTACCATATCAGAATATGTCCTCATAGCATCTTCTGTATCTAGCTCAATTGCCCATAAATTTGTTACATTTTTTACTTCGACATAGGTTTCTCCCCCTATTTGTTGATCGAGACTATCCGAAACTGAATGAGCGGGGTCGGTAGAAACTAATAATGTGCGGAAATTTAGGTCAGCAGCTCGAACTGCAGTCGCAGCTGCCATAGTAGTCTTTCCAACACCTCCTTTTCCTCCAAAAAATAGAAACTTTTTATCAAATAAGGAAACTGACATGTTTTATAAAAGAAAAAAAGTAAAACAAGTATCTTTTGTAAAAAAGTTCAAAGGTAAAACAAAATTGAAACAAGAATCTTTAACAAGATAATTCAATGAGGGTTGTTTACACCTCTATGGAGGTCTATTGATGCACCATTGGACAAAATGGTTATGGGTTGTAATTTTAACGATTCTAGGACTATCTGGATTATTTTTCACCTTTAGTCAGCCAATTACATATGGTACCGCTTCAAAAACGAGAACAGAGGAGTTTAACGAAACATATCCCAGATTATTTGCTACTAAGACAGTAGAAAAAACTGAAGTCGTTTTAGGTGAGTCTTTTGTTGTTACAGTCACTATTCGAAATTTCGGAAATCAAACTGCGTACAATGTGACATTTAATGATAAAATCAACAATCCCTGGGTTTTTGAGATTACAGGACTTACAGCTCTCTCTTATAGTCAAATAGGTGTGAATGAAACCCGTCAGTTTAGTTATTTAGTTACAACAAAATCATTAGGTACTTATTATCTCTTTTCAGCACAGGTAGAGTATTATACTTCGGTATTGAATCCAAGTAAATTTGTAACAATAACTAATGATATCACAATCATAGTCATTGAGCCTCCAGAAGATTTCTCATTAGCAAATTATAATATTGCCATAACGTTGATTATTGTACTTGTCATTCTGGATGTTCTGTTACTCATCCGACTAATAGCCCCGAAATTAAGTCGGAGATCAAGAAATGATTAAATGAAAGAAAAACTTGTGAAGTAAATGGAAGCTCCAATTCCAGCCCAATTGGTTGAAAAGCATGTAATAATTTGGGATTCGGAATCTGGAAGCAATATATACCAACTAGGTTATTTTGGAAAACCCGTGGGGATTCGGAAACCAAAATCACCTAGATTTAATCGTCCATTAGAGCTAACACTCCTTGAAGCGGTTTTTCTACAACGAAAAAATAAAATCACGATATATAATGATGATTTAATTCTGTCAGAAAGCGAATTCTTTGAAATCTGTAAGGATAGGTTTCCGAAGTTTGAGGATCTATTTGCTGTTTACCTTGATCTCCGAAGTAAACGTTATATTGTACGGCCTGGTTTAAAGTTTGGAACTGATTTCGCTGTTTATCGTCGAGGACCAGGAATCGATCATGCTCCATTTCTTGTCTCAATTTTTCCAAAAGCATCCACAATTGAACCAATTGATCTAGTACGTGCTGGCCGCTTGGCCACTTCCGTCCGAAAGCGTTATGTTATCGCCACTGTCTTATCAGATCAACAAATAAGGTATTACGTCTTTCAATGGAATAGGCCATAGTGGTTTATCCAAAACATCATGAATCCACAGCTGAAGAATATATCCCCGCCTTAGGTTCAAAAAACTCACCTGATTCTAAAAGCTCTGTTATAGCTTCGTCAATTTGAACCTCTTCGATATTGGGGAATGCTTTTATTAGTTGATCATATGAAACTCCAGTTCCTGTGTCATAATTTTTAATCGCTTCTTTCAATTTTATTTTTAGGTCTTCAATTGAAGCAATTCCGAGTTCGACACCCCCAACTGTTGCGGATTTGACCTCAATAGAAGAACTCTGTTTTCTTTGTTGAATAATTTTCAACTGATGCACTAAGAACCAATTATCATCTGGAATAACCTTAATTATGTCGGGTGTGAAAAAAACATCAATCTCTTCATCTCTCTCTGAAATCTGAATTTGACCCAAGACTTCTATTTTATCCCATTTATTAAAATGGTCAAGTCTGCCATCCCATGTTTTTACAATGATTCCGCCACTTCCATCCTCCACTTTTAACCCAACATAACTATTTTCCCCAGTATATCTCTCTGTGACAATTCCCATTATCCACACTCGAAAGATAAAGCTCCCACCTGGTGTCATTAATCTCCAACGATCTTCATTATCCTTAATAACCTCTGATCGGACTATACTCCCGATTCGTATTCTTTTATATGGATTACGCCGTTTCACATAAAATCCTCAATTAATTGATACCCATGATTAATTTACCCAGTTTTCAGTTATTAACTTATAGGTGACCAGTTCATCATCCTTAAAAAATACACTTAATTCATATTTTGCCCTCTCGACCTGATCAGAAGCATGAATGATATTTTTTGTTAAATCAAGACCAAAATCCCCACGGATTGTCCCCGGCTCCGCTTCAGGAGAGTTAGTAATTCCAGCCAGTTTACGAATAACTTTGACTGCATTATTACCTTGAATTGCTATAGCAACAACAGGTCCAGAAAGTATAAAAGATTTCAATAAGGGATAAAAGTCTTTGCCAATATGAATATCATATAATCGGTCTACATTGACTTCTGTTAATTGTACCAGACGCAAACCAACTATTTTAAAGCCCTTATCTTCCACACGTGCAATTATCCGCCCTATCAAAGCTCGTTGCACTGCATCGGGTTTAATCATAAGCAATGTGGTCTCATTTTTCATAAAAATTCCTCAGGATGGATTTTAGACAACATCCGTTCTTTAATCCTAATGTTGTGGTTGTATTTCATGAATAAAACCTCGATGAGGATTTCCAATGTAATAAAAGTTTAATGAAATTTAGTATTTTTCTATTCTGATAAATGTAATTATAAAAGCTCTATAACGGACTTAAGCAGTTATTTTTCTTGTCAATTTTGAATAAAAGTTGAAAAATTGAAGATTGCTATCAGAACACAGTTTTTTCCAAAGCTATTCATTTTTGTGTTATTACAAGTTTTTTTCTGATTTCGTGTTACTATTTCAACCAAAAATCTCACTGTATTCATCTTGTGTCTTAAATAAGAATCTAAGACAAATTTTTTAAGAGGAAAGAAGATAAAAAACGCTGCAGAAAGGGGTTCTTGCTTAATTTAAGCCCTCAGATTCCAATATATTTCGGTTCTTGTCCAGTAAGAACTCTTTGATTCATGAACATTAGAATTCACTGAATCTATTATGAATCTGAACAGATAATTATAAAGGAAAAATGGAATCATGTTTACTACATTTGGTCAATTAGCACTTTTTGAACAATTGGTCCTTATTGGTGTCATCATTGTAGCAATTTTGAGCTTCATTTATTCTTGGTGGTTAAGACAAGATGTAATGAAGCACGACACTGGTACCGATGATATGAAAGAGGTTTGGTCCGCAATCAAAGAAGGTGCTGACGCGTATCTAGGGAAACAGTTAAGAACTATAATGCCAATTGTGATATTACTTACAGCAGCACTCTTTCTTAGTGTTTATTTAATCCATCCTTCAGAAGGGGCACAATTCGAATTTGCTGCTTTTGATGAAACAACAAGTACATTGATCGTAGCAGTTGGCCGGACAATTGCTTTCATTATGGGAGCAAGTTTTTCTTTGATGGTAGGGCAATTTGGAATGCGGATTGCTGTTCAAGCTAATCTTCGAGTTGCCGCAGCTGCCCAAGGAGCGACGGATGCAGATGGGAACCTCTTAGATGTTGATAAGCGGTATACTAAAGCACTTTCAATTGCTTATCATGCTGGTACTGTTACAGGAATGTTGACTGATGGTTTTGGCCTCTTAGGAGGTACAGTGATTTTTATTATCTTTGGAACAGCTGCTCCTGATGCACTTCTCGGATTTGGATTTGGGGGAACAATTCTTGCTCTTTTCATGAGAGTAGGGGGTGGAATATATACAAAAGCTGCGGATGTCGGAGCAGACCTTGTTGGGAAGGTAGAAAAGGATATTCCTGAGGATGATCCACGTAATGCAGCTGTTATCGCAGATCTTGTAGGAGATAATGTTGGAGACTGCGCTGGGATGGCTGCGGACATCTTTGAGTCCTATGAAGTGACTATCGTTTCATCGCTTATACTTGGTTTGTTTTTATATAGACTCGCACTGGATTCGGGTTATTCACTTGCAGCAGCTATTGTCTGGATTATGTATCCCCTAATTGTAAGAGGAATTGGTGTAATCAGTTCAATGGTTGGTACATTCGCAGTTGCTCTCTGGAAAACACCTGATGCAGAGAAAGCAATGTTCAATTCGTATGAGCTATCTAGTGCAATTACAATAATAACTTCGTTTCTTTTCGCAATTTTCTATATAGGTGATTGGAGGCTCGCATTGCTCACAGCAACAGGAGTGATGCTAGCTGTATCGTTCAATCCTATTACAGCTAGATTTACAGCCAAAGAACGAGGCCCTGTTCAAGAAGTTGTTGACGCGATGGATGGGGGACCAGCAACCGTGATCTTATCAGGTCTTGCTCTCGGTTACGAATCTAGTGTTTGGGCTGTCGTAACAATCTGTATTTCTTTCGTGATAGCTGTTGGCACTTTTCTTATGATTCCAGGAAATGAGATATTTCATGGGTTCCTTGGAATTCCCGTATTGTTTGTTGATCCAGATCAGATCCTCCAATACATGCTTTATGGCATTGCTCTCATTGGTATTGGTATGCTTTCTCACACAGGCAATAATGTTGCTATGGATTCCTTTGGACCGATCAGTGATAATGCTCAGGGCATAGCTGAAATGACTTCTATGGACAAGGAATCTGCCAGTGTCTTAGAAGAGCTTGATGCCGTTGGAAATACCACCAAAGCTATTACCAAAGGTATAGCAATTGCATCAGCGGTTATTGCCTCAGTTAGCTTATTTGCATCCTTTGTTACTGATGTACAGGTTGTAGTAGATAATTTAAAACAAGCTGGTCATGATATTGTCAACCCTTTCATGGTAGAAATAGCACAAACTGGCGAATTCATACTTACTGGAATCCGAATAAACGTTCCAGCTGTTTTTGTTGGACTTCTTCTGGGTGCCGCACTACCTTGGATATTTGCAGCTTTCAATATACGAGCGGTCAGTCGAGCTGCTGGTGATATCATCGAGGAGGTTCGAGAACAGTTCAAAATTCCTGGTATTATGGAAGGTACCAAAAAACCAGATTATGGTAGAGTAGTTTCCATTTCTACTGCAGCAGCACAGAAAGAATTAATTAGTTTGGCAGTTATCGCTGTTTCAGTACCTATTATAGTAGCGATAGTTTTTGGTGTGTTAATTGCTCAAGGAGCTGCATTTTCAAACCTATCGCAGACCGCACGACAAGCAATTGGTTCTGGAGTTGAAGTGTTAGGAGGGTTTCAAGCAGGTATAATTGCCTCTGGACAGCTCCTAGCAGTATTTATGGCGAATGCTGGTGGTGCCTGGGATAACGCAAAGAAAGTTATTGAGGACGAGCCCCGTGATATCGAGAAAAATACGGGAAAAGGTTCTGAGCGTCATAAAGCGGGTGTTGTTGGTGATACCGTTGGTGATCCGTTGAAAGATACAGCAGGCCCAGCAATTAATCCCATGATTAAGGTTGTTAATTTGATAAGCCTTATACTAGCCCCACTTCTGGTGGAATCGACAGTCAATCCTGAGCTTAGTTTTATTTTAATGATAGTCGCTGCTGTACTCTTTGTATTGTTCGTATGGGCTTACAGAAAGAGTAATCGAAAAGTATCATCAATTCGTGCATAGCCTCAAAAATAACACTTGAACTATTCTCAAAAGCGGGTTAATCCCCTTTCCCTTTTTTTTATTTAATTGTACATATTGTAAATGTATTGTGAATGATAACTTTCTAGTTGATCCAATTATTTCAGTCCAAAAAAGACGACATTCTTCCAGATTGATATAAAATCCATTCTTGGTTGATTTACTCTAATTTTGAAACGAAGAGATTTTCTTATCTACTCTCCTTGAGTTTTCTTTTGAGGAAACACTCAATAATCTATTGAATAAACCCCAGATTGATTTATTTTTTAGCAGTTGCAGTACTAGGATAACGTACTGAGGCTCAAGAACCATGTACTACTTAACTCGAATCCGTGAAACAATCCGTGTTCCCCCGAATCGTTTTGGAGAATCAATAGCCAATGTCATACTTGATATCTCTAGAGCAAAAAATGAAACCACAATCGGCTCAGATGTGGGAATGATTGTTGCAGTATTATCAATTATCGAAGTATCGTCAGGACGTATAGTACCAGGAGATGGGGCGACGTTTCACGATGTCGAATATGAAGCTATCACTTTTAGACCATTAGATGATGAAGTTACTGAAGGAGAAGTAGTTGAAACAACTAAATTTGGCTTTTTCATGAGAATGGGTTGTACTGACGCGTTGGCTCATATCAGTCAGATCGCAGAAGAGTACTTCCAAATGTCATCGAGGGCATCAGGCGTTTTAGTCGGGCGAGAATCAGGTCGGACAATTAGACCTGGAGATCTTGTACGTGGAAAAATTATCACTGCAACTGTTGATCACGTGAGCATGAAAATTGCAATTACAATGAAAGGGGAAGGTCTTGGCTTGAAAAGCTGGCTTAAAGAATCCATGACAGAGGAGAACTCTTGAATGGTAAAATTAAAAGCATGTAAGAAATGTAATAGCATTGTACATGGAGAAGAAGTCTG
>JAEOTY010000285.1 GCA_016839625.1 Candidatus Hodarchaeota archaeon | reverse complement strand
GGTTTGCTAAAGATACTGCTCTGAAGCATGACTATTGCAATAATTAATCCTGCAAGCGAAACTAAGAAGTGACTTAAATAGATCCCAGTGCCTTGATAAACGGATCCAGGGTTATGGATTGCAAGCAATGCTTCTCCAGCAGTTAGAATAGTTGATCTCTGATCATTTGAAGCAGCAGCATATTGATTACTGAGAGACAATAGAGAGAATGCTTGATTAGAGGCAAAGTAAGTTGTAACTCCAACGAGACCAGAAATAAGAGCAATCCTCATGCAATCCTCATTTGTGCTTTTTAGGACATCATAAAGAGCAATGAAAACCAAGCTTACGAGATAGTAATTAATAATGTCGAAGAAATCGAGTAATGTGAGTCCAAGGATTACATTGTCCTGCAGTAATTCGAACCATTCTTCTGCTGAAACTGGTATCGGACTCGGACCCCAATCGATGATTCCAAGCTCTCTATACAGAAAAAACTCTGAACCGATATTTTTTCTAAAAAGTAAAGCTGCAATCAAAGCAGCTATCCCTCCTACTGTGTAAATACTCTTTTTAGTGTGGTCTTCATCTTTAATAGCCTGTTCCATCGTGATCATTCATCCATTGCGGTAAAAGTTTCAAATAAATAATAGTTAAATTTGTATAGGTATCTATTATCTAATTATCACCCAAGAAAGTTAGTCTTTATTATTAGAATAACGACAATTCCGACACTGGAGTCTTTTCTGTTGACCCACTAATATGAAAGGACTTCAATCCCTTCTATGCGATCAAAATGGTCAACATTTCTTGTTAAGAGTTTCTTTATTCCATTTGAAATAGCTATCCCTGCAATTAATCCATCTCGAAACTCGATTGGATTACCTGTTCTATACAGTTTTCCTAAAATTTTTGTTGCTTCTATCGCTTCCCCCCTTCCCAGGGGGAGAATTTGGAATTTTAGAATTAATTCCTCTAGACGCTTTTTTCGTTTTTCAAACAGGGTTAAATCTTTTGCCAGTTTTTTGCTTGAATAAAGACCAAGATATAACTCAAAAACATTAATTTCCGTAGTAAAGAGAATCTCGGTGGGATTTGTCTTGAGGAACTCTCGAACAATTGGTTTTTTCCTCAATGAATCGATTAAAAATGTACTATCAACTAAAATCATCATTAATCAACTTTTTGAGGTTTGAAATCTCTCTGAAAATCCTCAATAACCACATTGAATTCTTTAAACTCATTTTCAGACATGTCTTTCCACCCCTCAGTACTGTCAAACCAATTAAGTAAGTTTTCTGTTGTGAAGTTCTTACATAATCTCTCAATTGTCTCTCCAAAGCTTTCCTGAGGCAATTTCATTCTTTTGAGAAGATTGTAAACATCTTCTGTTACGGAGATTGTTTTGGATACCATTTTTAATCAGGTCTATATCTACACATATATGTATATAATCTTTATTATTTCACAGGCTTTGATGATGCCGCTATTGAGTCAGAATACATTAATCAGCAGGGAAAGTCTCCGACACTTGAATCTTTTCTGTTGGCCCCCTAGAGGCTCTTAAGAGAAAATTCAAATGGGAATTTTATAATCAATGATCTATCTTTCTCTAGTATCAAAAATAATTTATCTTTGCAGATACATCAATAGGGTTAATTAGGTCGATAACTGTTGCTTGGCGGATTGATAATTAAAAGAGCATTGAAGACCGACATGCCTGATATTCTTCTTCTACAACAACTTGCATTTCAAGAAATTGCTGATCGTTATAATGATCAGAACATCGCTCCGTTACTTCAAACTCTCAAAGAAATAACACAAGAATTCTCTGAGAGAATTTTTTTGAAGGCACATATTAAAGATCTGCTTGTTGGATCAGTCAGAGCTCATCAGGAAGCAGAAACCTGTTATGTAGGAAGACTTATTGTTCATCCGAGTTATCAAAATCAAGGCATCGGTACACTTCTAATGAAAAAAATCGAGAGCATGTTCAAGAACGTTAAGAAATTTGAAATTTTTACTGGTAAAAGAGATAAAAAGAATATTTACCTCTATCAGAAACTTAGTTATAATATTTTCAAAAAAGAATACATTAATGAAAAATTAATCCTTCTTTTTATGGAAAAAAAGATGAGTTGAAAGAATTGGTGAATTTCT
>JAEOTY010000284.1 GCA_016839625.1 Candidatus Hodarchaeota archaeon | reverse complement strand
TATGAAATAATGGGTCTGACATATAGATCCTCCTTAACGATTTTCTTATAATGTAAAAATCTAAAGTTTCACTTTAATAAAAACCTCATTTCTCGGTTTGCGGAGGATCGATTCGGAAAAATTTTTTTTATCTACCAATGAAAGTAACATGTTGGTGCACGCTAAGCATGGTGAGGATAAACCGCAGTTTTTACAGCCGAATAATTCTAAAGACAGTTTTAATAGGGACAATAATATTCATAAGCGTGAATTTTTCCATTATCGGAATAATAGGGAACGGAGAGTCAGATAAAGGAACAATAGCGGTTTTTTTTGGATCTTCAAAAGATAAAAAATTATGTGAGGAGATGGTAGGAAATACAGGGAGAGTGGCTGATTATTATAATATTACAGAAATACAAGCAAATAGCAGTTTTATATTTAACAATGGGAGTGTTGCAGCGATTTGGTGGGTCAGTGAACTTCCTTTACCAATAGATTTTTCCTTCCTTGGTAATATTCATGTCTGGAAGCAAACGGGGAAAGGGATATTCGTACTGAATCGATATTTCAATGCGACACCTCTTCAGGACTTAGCTCATTTAGGGATAACAACCTATGCTCCAGTCGTGTATCCATTCAATGGATCGTTTTCTGATCATGAATTACGTTTGGTACAAGATCAATTATCTATGTTGAATTTGACTCAAACTTCCTTCAGTTTTAATGGCAGTACTGCATGGGTTGAGGTTGATAATCAAACACGGATGTTAGCTGAGATTACAGCACCCCAGGGGGAGATAATTTTGGGGAGCTTGAAGTCGGGGATATGGATGGCGGACAGTCACGTAATTGTTGGGGGTTTTTCAATTGAAGTAGATTCAAACCTAGGAACATCTGAGTTCATGCTTCATGGGGTGAAATTGGATCCTCCTGAAGATGTAATTGGCCTGTTGACGCAATTAGCGCAGTTGACCTTAGAAGACCTTCCTCCAACCAATAATACCTCTCTACAGTTTGGAGACGTGAATCAGCTAGTAGCTATGGGGCTTCTTACCATTTCATCTATCATAGCCGTGATAGCATTGATAAAGATGGGAGTAATATCGAAAATTCGTGATATCATTGTAGGAATCTTTATGGGCCTAGTTTTGTTCGTAGCTCATGTAGCGTACTCACCCCAAAGACGACGAATCAATGAGAGTGAATTACTGGATAATGAATTGAGATTTCAAATTGTCGATCATCTAGAGAGGAAAGGGGAACAAGGAGCACATTTACGTGAGATTCAACGTGAGATTGGTTGTGGTATCTCCTCCTTATTATGGCATCTACAGACATTAGACGATTTTAATTTGGTGACACATGAGAAAATCGGGAAATATCATATTTTCTACTTAACTGGTACAAAATCTGTTCAGACATCAGAAATTGCTTTAGCTTTAAAGAGTGAGGTGGCAAAAGAACTCTGTCGGGTATTGATCAAGAAAAAAAAGCCATTAACTTTGTCAAAAATCTCCCAAGAAATAGATGTTCACCATTCCAGTGTGCAACATCACATTAAGAGATTAGGAGAGTTAGGGATAATAATTCCTCTTCAAGAAAGAAAGCGAACCAAGTATGTTATTGGTCCAAAACAATTACCCTGGTTAAGAACACATTTAGAGGTGGCCTAAACGAAAATTCGATGCTTACTCCTATGGAAAACAGTTTTCATTGTGGTATGTTTAGCAACACTCACCTTAGGGAGTAGTATACCACACCCAGGAGTAACAGGATACCCAATTGAGCAGTTGAATTCTTACTTTGATGCCCCTTTATTTGGAGTTAAGTTTGATTACAATCCAAGTATTTCAAAGCATAATGCAATAGATCTAATAATTGATCTAGTGAATAAAACTGAGTTTGCTAATACTGAAGATCCAGACCCTGAGGAAAATAATATCATTAGTTTAGTGGGTCATGAGGCTCAAGATATCAAATCAGCGTTTTTTGCATTAGAACAGGTGAAACGGACACAAAAATTCCCTTTAGTTGACATGATGGAGTGGCATTCGGTAGTTCCATTTGTTAAGTATCTCCACCATTTTTCACTTCCCACTGAAGAGAATGTCATCTTAGGACACGATTTTCTTGGACTCGCATTAAAAATTAATGGAAGTGGTTTCAATCCTGCACAATATCAGCTCGGATATGGTAATATTCCATCAGACTTTTTTGAATTCTTAATACCTGATTTTGAAGAGTCCTCTTTAAGTGCCTCTGTAGAATCAACAATTAACATCCAAGAAACACGAAACGAATTTAGAGTCGATATAAGTTATTGCAATTTGAAATTTCTCTTTCAGTCAAGTACTATTGATTTAGAAAACTTCATTGATCCGCAAATCCTGATTAACCCAGAAAAGGGAATTATCGATGAACATTTAATGATCATTCAATTCGATAAAATCACATTTTCATTTTCAACGAGAAAATACTCGCACCATAACAATTCAGGAGTAGAGACTTTATCAGAAATATCAATTGGGAATGTAATCAATCTATTAATTAATGAGGAGCTGCCTAATAATCAAGACTGGTTGCATTCGTCTAATTACGAAATAGAGGAGGAATTCAAGGATTTTTTACCGATTAACGAGGTATTCTCTTGGTATCAAGGTTCGGACATTATAACACGATTGAACCAATTTGAAGATATTTCATTATCTTTACTGACCGCTCAAAATATTGGGATATTAAATGGAGCTCAAGCAGTAGAGGATATTCAAGTAGTCGTTGATGGTCAAAACAAAACAGCGATGGAACTGATGCAAGGTAATATTACTGTAATAGAAGCAGTTTCGGTTAAACATAACCGGAGTTTATTGTTTTCAGGTCAGATTCAGGGTCGTAATTTTGCTATCCAGCAGGAACATGAGACAGATGAAATCTTATTAGTTCCAATAGAAGTGAAGATAATCGGACTCAACCAACAAAGTGGGCTTGTAAGTAAGCAATTATTCCTTCAAGAAACTTCATTGCTTTCAGAATTGGTTGCTGCATGTGTGAAGAATTTCATAGATGATCCCGATGTATCCCTGTTAAGTACTCACCAACTTTCTAATCTAGGTAAGCTTTCTTTGGACTCAGCTCGCATTATACAGGATTATTCAATCACAGATTGGGTGGGTTCGCAATTGACACTTAATTTACTCCAATTCGCAGTGAAAACCTCCCCAGATTCTCCTGTAACGAATAATATAAGTCAAATCACAAATATTTCTGTACATCCTGGAGCAGTAGCCCTCGTAAT
>JAEOTY010000033.1 GCA_016839625.1 Candidatus Hodarchaeota archaeon | reverse complement strand
TAGTATCCTTATGAATTTAGAAGTTTTTAAGGACATTAATCAACCATTACCAACCCATCACTATGTTGAAGGACGATCTTGGTGGATTTCAGCTACAATAAACGCCCTGATTGGTGGAATAACATTTCTAATTATTCCTACGTTTGGACTTGTACTCAGTCTCATCCCCGTAACCAATTTAGTTACAGGTAATGCATATTTTTGGTGGTTTATCGTGAATTTCACGATATGCGGGATAATTTTTGCTGTATGGTTCCGAAGATCCAACACTTCCAAAGAAAAAGGAATAAGCTGGTATGATGTCGGAATTTCATATAATGAGGAAACACGCCAAATTAATACCGTGATTCTTAAGAAAACAGTCGTTCTTGCCCTAATACTCTTTGTTTACTTGTATTTATTCGTAGCATTATTTGAAAATTTACTTCAAGTCGAGTTTCGGTATATGTGGCCTGTTTTAAGGCAGTTCAAGGGGTATCGGTTCACTCAATTCCTCGTTTATTTGGTACCAACATTTATTTTCTTCCTTATCAATGGTGGGATCTTCTTGTTCGGTCAAATTCGTTCAAAACCCCATTCCTCGTTTGCTAAAACCCATTTAGTTTGGTTTGGAAGAGCAATGTTTGCTATGCTGTCAGGGTTGATACTCTTCTTTGGGCTTCATTATCTTCCTATGTTTATCTTAGGTACTGCTCCCACATTCCATTTTATTCCTCTTGCTGCCCTTTTCCAGATCTTTCTGATGCAAGCTATTCCCCAATTTACCCTAATGATCTTTCTTCTGACTTATTTCTATCAAAAGACGGGAAAGGTCTATTTGGGATCAATTATCGTTGCCCTTGTTGTGACATGGATTTTAGCAACCTCAGGAGCGTATAGTCTCTCCTGATACACTTTTCTTACTGTTCCTGACATTTGGGACATAAATAGATTTGTCCTCCACCGAAGCTCATTTTCTCAATTCCCGTTCCACAATCAGAACAAGTTTTCCCTTTCATATTCGGCCCCATTGCTGGTATGTATTTTCCTTTCTTGGCATACATATCGATGAATTGATTTTTTCCTCTAAGTTCCATCCTTTCATTCATTAAGGAGTTAATAGCGTCAAATAATGCTTTTACTTCCTCTTTATTTAGCTCTGATCCCTTCTTTTTCGGAAATAGTTTTGCTCGATAGATAATATCTTGAAAAGCACTGTTTGATATCCCTACAAGTAGAGCTTCCTTTCCGACAAGAATTGCTTTTAGATTTCTATTAAGAGTGTTTATTTCCTTAGAGAAGCGTTCAAAAGTGAATTCATCTTCGATTGGTGAGATTCCTCGTAAAAAGTCTCTTTTGTACATGTAAGAGTTTACTAATTCTTCATCCTCAAGCGCAAGAATACAACCCATGCTTTTTATTCTCACAGTCAATGAGGTAGCATCAGTAAATTGAATTTTCAGATGATATTGTGTGGATTTTTTTGTATCATCTTTATGGTACAGGACCTCTCCCCCATATTCAGGAGCAATCAGTAGATTCATGTTATTATCTAATTCAACACGAATTACATTTCCCCTCGCTATTACTGATGTGATTTTTCCATTCAGTAGTTGATCAAAGTCCTTAATATTCTTATTCAGAAAGCCAACCTTCTGCATTCGATCATAATTCTGTACGTGGTAAGATTCCAATTGTTTTCCTATTAAAACATCTTTCATCTGGTTAGCAAGAATTAATGCTTCTGGTAATTCAATACTCATAACTGCATTTCTCAGACATTTCATTTTAAAAGGTTCTTAATGCGATCCTAGACTTCCCCAACTTGAAAGCACGACACTTGTTACTAATTTCTTGTTAGAGGACATTAGAAAGGAAGATCCATTAATCAAGGCTAGTGTTTTAGAATTGGCACCATTAAAGACGTCCTATACCCCTAATCCTCTTCTTCTTTCTTTAGATCAGTTAAAAAGTAATCTTAGTACGAGACAGTTAGAAGCTATCACAAGCGCTTTTGCAAATGGATATGATGAATTACCTCGGGAAGCTCAAGTCGAAAGACATGGATATATCGAAGAACTTATGAAGAACATCTTCGAAAAGCTAAAAGGAAAATTATGAATCTGTTAATTCCATCGCTTATTCTTTAACCTTTTTATGCAAAATTAGTCCATATTCTCATTAACATTTGTCAAGTCTACAAGTTCTAGAAAGAATTGAACATTGAAATAATCAAGTAACATAAGCCAATCGTTTTTTTTCATAAGGTTCTCCAATAGGAGGGATCTTATATCATTTTTTAAAAACGCATTAAATTAATCCTTTCGTCACTCAGCATAAAGAATTTTGAATACCCCTTCCCTCTTAGACAGTGAGTTTTAGTAAAATATGATTATTTTTTTTTCAGAATAATTTTTAATTCTTTTTTTAACTCACGTTGTCTTTTTAGCAGTTTATGCCGTGCTTTGATGCCTGTTACGCTTTGTAACTGCCTGTCAATTTTAGCTAATTCTTTTTGAAAGAATTTCTGTTTATTGTCAATCATTTTTGCATCATATGCGAGAAATGGCTCTTAAAGGTTAATTGATTGTACCTATCATTGCCAACATCTCATTATATTAACTCTTCTAATTTCGAAAATTGCTGCTAAAGATACAATTGGAATAGGAATTGATCGTTTGCGTTTTCTAATAGAGAATTCTGGATTGTCCAAACTAATAATGTTAAAATTCAAGTAATCTGAGTAGTATCGAATGGAATACGTTTAATCAATCGTTATAATCTTAAAACTATGTCATACAAAATAAAGTTCGCTAAATAGACTTTAAGCTGTGAAATGAATAGTACAAGCATTTGAGTCAGAGCGTTACTTTGGGAGACGAATCTATTATTCTCATTCACAAACAAACGGATTCTTAAATATTAATAATATATTAGATAGTTAACGTTTGGAGGATTAAATTCTATTCGTATATTCTCAAGTCCTTTTTTAACTAATTATGACATTAAAATGAAATCTATGTCCAATTTTTATCTAACTGAAATTAAGTAAGGTTTATAAATGTTGAACGTTTTTCCGTTTGCTGTGAATCCATTGAAAATAAATATGATAACTTCGGGACTGTTGTTAATCCTAATACTCAATGAAACAGATTAAAGAATGACGGTGATTATTATGGCTCAGAAGAAAGGATCTAAGAAAAAAACTGATACTAAAAAGAAGACCACTTCCAAGAAGAAATAACTTACTTAAAATCATCCACAAAGGTGAAAATGATGGTTACCCCAGATAAAAAGAAGAAAAAGATAGAAGAGGAAGAAAAAGAAGATTACGATTGGGATGAAGAAGACTGGGAAGATGAAGACAACTGGGAAGACTATCGAGAGTGGGAAGAGTACAACTAAATCTTACCCATTCTCATTTTCTTCCTTTTCCCTTTTTTTATCAGTCAATCAACTAACGGTTGTATATGGAGTTGGTGAAAAATAATGGTAAATTTTTGTGAAAAATGTGGATCTTTTTTGATTCCTAAGCAAAGAAAGAAAGACATGAAAAATGAGATCATCTCTCTCTATTGTAATTCATGTAAAGAATTAACTCAAAGAGGATTCAATGAAATTTCATACGTAGTAAAAACTAAGATACCACATGGGGCAAGTGACCGATTAACTGTGATTGAAGAGGAGTTCACTGTATATCCCTCTATTCGACATTCATGTCCCCGTTGTGGTCATCATGAAGCTTACTATTGGGAAGGGGAAAATCGTCGGAAACAAGAATGGGAGTCTATGACTTTTTATAAGTGTAAGAAGTGTGGACGGATTTGGTCTGAATAAGAATTACTTACTGTGGTTTTGATTCACTTTATTTTTGATATTAGAGATAACTGAACACTAAACCAAAACCCCAAGCAATTGCATAAAATACTATAGCAGCAATACCAAAACCAGCTATCCTAAAAGTAAACCCTGGTTCGAGAACTGCTTTCTTGGGCGACTTGGGGTTATAATGAACAGTGACTTCTTTTCCGAGGGGGTATTTGTCAAGGGTTCCTTGAACCCAACTATCTGATGTTGAAGATATTACCTGAGTGCCTACTTTGATCCTTCCTGCTTGATAATCTTGTTCATTAACATGATATGAATAAACAACGACAGGAAAGATAGCTGGGTCCCTTTTAATGTTTCGATCGCCCACTTCTGATTTTATTATTTCTCCTTCAACAGTTGGCCATCGGGTACTTGCTATGGCTTCTGGGAAAAAATGGATAAAGTAGAGAAAGGAAACTATACCACCAAAACCAAAACCCACTGAGAACCAATTGGGATGAAAAATGTTTACCTCAACTGAAATTATGAGTAAGGCTACTGAAATAACTAGTGTTATAAGCCAATGTAAATTTCTCATAAGTTTCACCAATAAGAGTTATCTTATATTAGTATTCAAAAAAGCATGAGTACAGGGAAGAGCCATGTACTGGCTATCATTAAGAGGAAGAATACCAGACCTAGCATTAATAGAACGATTTTAAACACTTCAAAGACCGATTCTTCCCGCTTTGTATATTGTCTTTTTGAAGTTGATTCGGTTACAGTTGTTCTTGAGAATATCTCCAAAGCTCGTTGATTTCGTGATGGTCGCATCCAATATCCTACAAGTAAATCAATGAATATTAACTCTGGTCTAATTTTTGAGAGATTACGGATAAATGCCTGCTTGTAGGTTATTCCAGGTTCTGTTTTCTCTGTTGTTTCAAGACCATAGAGCTTTTTACCGATAGTGGTGGAAGTCAATGCTTCAAGAATAACAAAATATCCGATCGAAAATAGGACAAATAGGACTTGGGTATAGAAAGGTAGAGTCGTAGGATTATCCAATTCTGGAATGAAGACCATTAAAAAAGCTACAGGAATCATTCCTATTGATAAGAACAGTAGGATAAGAAAATAATCGATTAAGTAGGCCCCCACTCGAAATTTTAGATGATGTGGAGTTATTTCCATTGAATCACACACTACTTGTGGTAATATCCAGTAGACGTCCTGAATCTAAAGTTTACCTCAGGATTATTATCTTTAATTCAAAAGAATACCCTTCATAATTTCCTATCCGCTTCTTGTTAAATTTCCCATTTTTCACCTGGAACCATTTCTTTAAAGACAATATTATGATCCTCACAGATTTTTCTCAATGGAGAGACATCAATCTTTCTCTTGTAGAATAGGATGTGCCATCGGTAGTGACAGGGAACAACGATCTTTGGTTTCACTGCTTTGACAAATTTTGCTGCGTCTTGTGGATCCATTGTCATCTGTCCTCCTGCAGGCACCATTAATATATCAGGATGTTTCATTGGTGGATTATTTTCCCATTCTGGTAAAAAAATCGTGTCCCCTAAGTTCATGATAGTTTTGTTTGGTAAAACGATAATAAACCCGATTGATGAATATCCTGATGGAGAAATTGTGAAATTTTTCTTGAAAAACCGAAAGGTTACTTTCCCATGAAGAACTAAAAATGTCTTAACGGTGATACCATTTAAAGTGGTTTGTTCACCTGGATTTAAACCAATTATTCTATCATTGGGTAATTTCTTTTTATATTTAGCTTGTAAGTCCTTATGGCAGATTATTTGCGCTCCAGTGTGTTTAGCGATTTTTATTGCAAAATCTGCATGGTCATCATGTTCATGTGTAATAAACATGTAGTCTCCGTTCCACTCTTGTTTTGGAATTAGACTGTTCAGTTTATTCCATTTTAAATTTCTTCCTGGATCAATGAGTATTTCTAACTTATCTTCCACGATCTTAAATGCATTATATCCATAAAATTGAATGTGCACCAAGGGATTTAACCCCCTCTTGCCGTCGCTGCCTCAATTTTATGGGCGATTTCATTTTTTATTAACCTATGGTTAGAGGTATTACACCTAAAGAAAACAAGAAACAAAAATAGTTGAATATCAAAGAGTAAATTAAAAGTGTACCAAAATCAAAATTTATCTATTATTAGTAAATTCACAGTTAATTAGTGGTGTATGATGGATTTGCAATTTAAAAATTGGAGGAATTTTGCTGAGACATTTGTTTCTGTTCTTAATTTACAAGGACAACCTGTTTCTATTACTTACTCGGATGAAGAAATCCGATCAACAATAAAAACAGATACTGAAATATGCGAGGCTTTAAAACTTGCGAATTCTGGTGAAATAGTATGCTTGAGTAAAACCAATCTTACTTGTCCTGGTGGTAGGTGGCATGTTGGTTTTGGAGAAAAACAGGAGGGCATAGAAAAAATCCTTGTTGAGGGAGAGAAATTATGGGCAACTGTTGCGATTGCTAGACAGAG
>JAEOTY010000283.1 GCA_016839625.1 Candidatus Hodarchaeota archaeon | reverse complement strand
CCCACAACCTTAGGTGAAAAATTATGGCAGCAATAGACTCAAGCGATGTTATAAAAAGTGAGCAGCCGATTGAAGACGATGGTAAGATAACTCAGCTTCCCAAATCAGCGCAAGAGGTCTATTCTTTACTCTGCGCTAACGGTGCCCTGAAATCACGGGAGATTGGGTCGTTTACAGCCCTTTCCAACAGAACCATCCGCTACGCCCTTAAAATTCTCGTGGATGATTTGCTAGTTCGCCGTGTTCCTGACTTACACGACTTACGCTCTCACTATTATGCGGTAAATTAGTACTAGTCCTGTATGGGATGAACAGTGCTTGCAATTTATCTCAAGATTTAGCTTGGATTTTGGTGTTACAGCGTGCTGTAACTTATCAAGTATGAATTTAGAGTGATAAGAATATGTAGGAGAAAAAAAAAGCGTAGCAAAATCCCTTTAATTTTTCCATTTTTTCAAAAAATTTAAAAATAGTTTTAAAAATTAATTTAAAAATTTTCATCAACAAATACACTTTTCTTCAAACAGGGTTTCCCATGGACTCAACAGAGAGAACTAATACGAAAAAAGAGAAAAAATCTGTTGATCTTCCCATTGTGAACCTACAAGAAATAATTCCCATGATTGTCCACCAAAGTCTGAATGGGGTTCGGAAAGACATTCAAAGTATCCAAGAGTTCAATAAAGACTTGCAATTAATGATGCGGGGTATTCATGCTGAGATTCAGGAGTTAAGAAAGGTTGCACTTGATATTGGACGTTCTATTGAGCAGTTCGTTAATGGAAGAGAAATAAAAAAGTCACCTGACTATGAAGTGGGAGAGATTACAACTGGGTTAGACTTAGTTACCAAAATTCCTCACCATTTAAGACGAACATTTCAAATTATGCTTCAACTTGATGAAGCAACAGCAAAGGAGGTTTCCCTAAGAACTGGAAAAAGTCGTCCTCTTGAAAGTGATTATCTCAATCAATTGTTTGATCGAGACCTTTTGAAGAAAAAATATAAGGGAAAACAAGTCTACTTTTACTACAAGCGTGCAAAGGAGGAAGAGGAGGAAGCAACAAACTCAGATCCTGACGATTTTATTGCGAAAAAAATGGAAGTGATCAATGCTTCCAATTCGTCTGAAAAAAAAGTCTTGAGTATTGAAACCCTTGAAGAATAATTAAATTAATTACCAGTAAAATAAGTCAAGTGATAATGATGAAGATTATAGCTTTTCACTCTTACAAAGGAGGTACTGGAAAAACCCATTTATCGGCTAATTTGGCAACAGTGTTGGCTCAAAGAGGCCATAAGACTGCCTTACTTGATCTCGACTTTAGAGGCCCCAATTTACAGACCCTTTGCGGCATAGAGGCTACTGTGACTATTAATGACCTCTTATTTGACCCCGATTTAACTGGGGAGGATATTCTGGTTTCTTTTGAAGAAAAATACAAAATCCCTCTCTATGCTGCCTTTGCGTCCACAGATTTCAGAAAAATGGGTGATATCGTGAGGGCCGACAAGAAACAACGGCAACGTTCGCTCAAACGAATTTTAAGACTCCGAGACGAGCTATCTGAAGCAGGATTTGATTATACTATCATCGACACTAGTCCCGGTGTTCAAATGGAAAGTATTGATGGATTAGTTATTTCCGATGCTACTTGTCTCGTTCTGAAAGCAGACGATTTCGATATTTCAGGAACTAAAAGCATGGTAACTCAGCTCTACTCTCTACTAGACAGTAAGAACTATGTAGTGCTGAACCGAGTTGTAGCGGAAAAATGTCCACCTGAACAGGGTGTCTGGGACAACGAAGACGTGCAAATGGTCAAGAGGTTTGAAGAAACGATTACCGAAGAAATGCGTATGGAAGTGATTACCTCTATTCCTTGTTTCTGTGAAGTCGCCCGGGAAGGCTCCCGTAGTATTTTCAGTATTAAACATCCTGAGCATTACTTCAGCAAATATATCGAAGAATTAGCCACCAAATTAATAAATGGCTTTTAGTAGCTATTCTTCCAGAGAAGTCCTCCGCACGTTGGACATAAACTTCTTACAGAGTTATTAGTTTCTTGATAGCAAATCTCACAAATTGATCGATGACATACCGAACAACTCTGATGTGTCTCAGCTTTTGAGAAAAAGTTCTGACACGTATTACAGAATAAACGCTCTTCGAGCATCTTGCCTTTTTCTACTGAAGAGTATTCAATTGGTCGTAATTCAACAATTAATGGAGGGGTTAGTGTAGCATTCATATTTTTTAACTTTAACAGTACACAGAGCACTTCTTGTGCATGCATCAATCCAATATTGGGTATTTTATCAGTTATTGCTTCTTCAACAGGAGGTTTTATGAAGGTGTTAATAATATTCTCGACAGTGCTTTCTAAAAATTGAGAAATTACCATTGGGTCTTTTGTGTTCAATTTGTGCTGCTTAATGAGGGGATCAAGAATCTCTATTGCTTTTTCAATAGTCAACTGGGGGAGATCAGGAATAGGTAACTTCCAGTTTGGGTGAGTCAATATTGATTCTAAGGAGAGAGAGGAATCCTCCAACAATTCTGGAATAAATTTCGTTATTTCTTCTTTATTTTCTTTCACCCGATCCTCACTTAAATCTGAGAAATAGGGGAGGCTAAGCTTATTTTCCTCATAATAGTTCAGAGCAATACGTGTTGAAAGAATCCCCATTCTACACTGACGAGCTAGTTCTAAGAGTGGAATGGACTCTTGAAATTGGCTTTTCATGTCTAAAAATGTCTGAACCACTCGTACTGTTTTCCGTTTTAAATCATTGGGCTCAAACAAACTTGTATAAGAAGTGAACCCTTTCTCAGGAAACCCACTGACTGTATTGCAAAAATTAACCAACTCACGGATTTTAGAAACTGGAAAATTCAACCCAACAACCACTTCTACTAGATTCAGCTTTTTCATTCGGATAAAAGGTAATATCAAAGTCGATATTACATCAAGTTGACTGAGTTGCTTCCGTGTGTATCTATTTAAGGGAATTGGGGAAGTAAAAACGTTGAAATAATGAATAACATCTTCCACTACTGTGAAGGGGATTTTCAACTCTAATGTCATTTCTTGTTGACTAGGTAATCGTTCATGTTCATAGATGAAGTGAATAATTGTGATCGCATATTCATCCAATTCTTTAAGAATTCTCAGACATTTATCTTCTGTTTCACCTACCAATATGTCCATTCGTTTATCAGAAATGTATTGCGTGATTAGAGCAACATAACTATCAGGATAGTAGATATTATCATATTTGAACCCTTTCACTTGAGAAGAAAGCAAAGCATTGTGTAAAAAGGCTTTAACTTTTGGTAGAGAGATCTTCATCTCTTTAGCAATTTGATTGAGATCGCTGGGGGTAGTAACAGAAAGAAAGTAAGTCAAAATATCATCTTTGGGTGCTTCTTTCGCTTGTACAGTGGGTTTTCGTTTTCTTGTTTGAGCAATAGGATACGTAACCAACAAAGTACCCATGCCAAGAACAAATAGGACACCAAGGATGATTAATAACAGCTCCATAGGAATATCTGTTTCTGGAGAAGGTTCAGTGCTAAGTGATGTCTCAATATCAGAATCTTCAATTGTAGGATTTGACCCTAATAGGAATTCTTCTAGATTCGTATAACCATCATTATCATTGTCATCGTCTGCGTCATTGAGAAGAGGGTTCAGTGAAAATTGAACTTCCCACCCATCAGGCATTGAATCATTATCAGTGTCATTATTATTTGCAAATGTACCAATTTGATATTCTTGCAGGTTACTTAAGTTATCGTCATCTAAATCAATATCCGAATCGTTTATCAATGGATTTAGATCAGAATTTACCTCCCACCCATCTGGCATAAGATCAGAATCAGTATCTGCATCAGTTGCGTTTAATCCAAGTTGAAATTCTTGGAGATTGGTTAATTCGTCTTCATCCTTATCAAGGGCTGCATCTGTCGCATTATTTGCATTGAGTCCCATTTCTACTTCCCACCCGTCAAGCATGAGATCAGAATCCGTATCAGTGTTGGTTGCATTCAACCCAAAATAGTACTCTTGAAGGTTTGAAAGTCCATCTAAGTCTTTATCTAAAACTGCATCACTTGGATCAATCGAATTCAATTTCATCTGTTCTTCCCAAGTGTCAGGCATGCCATCACCATCAGTATCAGTTATAGAAAAAACTACTGGATAAGGATCAGTATTGTCTGCGATCCCATCAATTTCGTAAGGAACATCAACATACCCATCAGCAGGATTTACATCTAAAGTAGTCCAGTTACTCCAGTAATTATTGACAAAGGTGTTATCATACCCATCATCATAGGCTTGAGAGACCCCACTAGGATTATTATTTTCGAATTTGTTCCACTTAACAGAAGATGCATTTGTAGTTGAGATGAAGTATATACCATAACTTGAATGATTTTCAATTGTGTTATTAAGGAAATCACAATCTATTGAGGATTCGGTGTAGATTCCCGAATAAGAATTGTCAGATAAAACATTTGCATATACTGTGGTGTTATCAGATTGTTCAGTTAGATTAATACCGGAATTTCCATTATTACAAATCGCATTGAATTGGACAATAACATCAATTGACCATCTAACTCTTATCCCATTTTCAACATTTCCTGAAATGCTGTTGTTCATGATACTCTGATTTTCTGGAACCCACCAAAAGTCTCCCCAATTAACTCCTGCTAAATCAAAACCATTCTTACCGTTATTATAAATAATATTACCAGATACCATTCCATTTACACCATCATACATTACTATACCGTTATTGGAGTTATTATAGACGGTGTTATTAGTAACGGTACAATTTCGAACTCCAAAATGCACAAAAATTCCATTTTTCAGGTTATTATAGATGCTGTTGTTAAGTATCAGATTATTTTCGAGCTGATAATCAAGATGTAGACCATTTCCTTTATTGCTGAAAATTTCATTGTTTGTGAAAGTATTATTTTCACCAAAACCGTAAGGGGGGGCCCCACCTTCGATGTAAATACCTGACCCTGAATTATCAAAAATAATATTGTTGTTCAAATTGTTATTTGAATCGATATTGAATATTCCAACTCCATTCTTAAAGATTCTATTTCCATCGATTATGTTATTTGATCCTCCATTTATTCCGTATCCATTTTCGAATATTACATTTCCTTCAATTATGCAAGTGCTATTATGCCACTGGTCTTCATTAGTAATACCAACAGAACAATTAAAGATAGTATTTTTATAAATGCTCATATTTACATTATTAAAACATAAGTCTATTCCACAAGGACTGTTATAAAATTCGTTATTTGATAGTGTAATATTATTACAAGTAGTAATTTCAACACCACACATTAATGTTATATTATAAACCAAATTTTTAGAAATATTAATGAAAGAAACTCTATCCAAATTGATACCTTGTAAACCACAATCAGAGATCTGATTTCTTACAAGAATGTTTGATTTAGATAATTCGATTTGAATTCCAATCCAGCAATTGAGTATAATGTTATTTTCAATCGTACTATGTGAAACATTTTGGAAATAGATTCCTGAATGACTTAAGGAATCGATTCCATTTAACAAACAATTACTGATTTGAAAATAGATGTTTGTATTTGAAATACTTATCAATTGGCTACTTGAATTCATGATTTTATATCTATCAAGAACATATGGCTTTAAGACTGAACCATCACGTGTTCCTTCCAGGTCCCACCCCTCGGTCCCAGCTTGCTGATGAAAGTCAATGTTCCCGTCAATACTTATTGGATCATGTTTTTGCAATTGATATTGCGATACATTAACAGCTGCTAATCCATCACTCCCCGCAGCTAGATAAAGCATATCATTTGAGACCTCTCCCGTATAAATCGTTCCATTTACCTCAATCTGGTCGAGGACTCTTGGGAAACTCCTAACCATTATATCTAGGACAGTTACACCATAATCTCCTCTCGTTAAGAAAGCACAACTCTCTGTAACAAATATATCCGTCAATCCAATAGATTCATATTGAGAAACCAGAAAAGGATTGGTCGGATCAGCAACATTCACGATAGATACTAATGTACTGTTGAGGATATACGCATACGATCCAGCTACAAATACT
>JAEOTY010000282.1 GCA_016839625.1 Candidatus Hodarchaeota archaeon | reverse complement strand
GAGTTATTTGCAGCCCTTCAATAGCCTCTGAAAAATAGAATAGAACCTTTTCCTGTTTTTCACCATCCCAGATTCTAACCGTTCCATCGAAGGAGCACGAGGCAAAACGGTTGGAATTATGAAAAGACGCTACTCTCATAACAGTAAAAAGATGACCTGTCTTACCAGGAAGTATTGTTTGACTCCGAGGTTGTAAGTCTCCATACATTTTATATCTCTCTAATATAAGATTTAAATATCTTAAGAAAAAAAAGAACTTCTTTATTAAAAAATTAACTTATATTTTTAATAATTTTCATTTAATCTCTATAACTTTGGGGACACAGTGTATTTTTTGAGAATATCACGTATTTCCATTAATTCCTTGATTCTAATACCTTTTGCATCAGTTTGAAACGGACGGCCGTGCATCCCAGTAGGACCTTTATCAAATAGAATTGCAAACATCTTCAAAATTTGAGCAGGAATAATATCATTCTGATATTCGTCACCAATGTAGGCTGTTTCCTTAGGTTTAATACTTGGAAAATCTGCGAGAGCAGATCTGAAAATTTCAAGATCAGGCTTATTTATACCGATTTCCCCAGACAGAGTAATCGAGTCAAAATAATCGAGTATCCCAAAGTCTTCCAAAATTTCGATTAACGAGTCATCCCAATTTGAAATAATTCCAAGCTTATATTTCGGTTTCAAGTAACGAAGAATTCTATGAGCATTTCTTTCAAGGGAGAACTCTAATTCAAGATTTTCAGCAATCAGTTTTTCGATTCGATTAATTTCTTTTCTCCTGGTTATACCAAGCTGACTGTAAAAGACATTTTGGTATTTTCGTTGATCTAAGTCGGTGAATAATGCTCCTGGTCTTTTTCGAGAAAGTACCCAAGATTCTGCTTTTCTGAATGCTTGGAAAACCTCCTCAGGTGAAACTTGTTTTTCTTTCTGTGAAATGAATTCAGAATAAAGAATGGGTAAAGTCGTACCTTTTAATTGAAGTAGTGTACCGCCAGCATTAAAAAAAATAACATGTATACGAACCATTTGTGACCCAAAAATCGCAATCAAACTCTGACAATATTCATATAAGGATAATCTTAAAAATCTAAGGATTACTATTGTACTCGAAGTATCACAACGAACTGATGGTGTAAAAAAATCTGTAAGATTTGTGATACGACATGTTGACGTCTACATTTATATAACACTGCTGTTTCAACTAATCCAGCATAGATCAAATATAATTTGAGACATGAAAAAAAGAAAACTGAATAAACTCAAAATTGTAAATCGTTGATAGAGTAATAGTATATACCTTGCTTTGTTAAATTATAGCGTAGGTTCCCATAGTTAAAAGTATGGGAGAACAACAGAAAGACTCTGAGACGTTCCCTCTATTGATTAGGGACACACAAAGATCTCATATCGAGACATTTAATATGTGAAACAGTCTCGATATTGGCTCCAGGTGAGTACAATGACAACTCACTCTAGAAGAAACAAACGAGGTCGCACGGAAATTGATATAGCGACTAAATATTTCGAGGAAGAAAAAGCGAAAACAAAAGCGATTATGGAGAAGAAAAAGCGGCATCACGCCTCTGATTCACTCGAAAAATCTTCAGAAAAATCAGATTCCTCAATAACATCCAAAATAGAGAAGAAAAAGAAGAAATATCCTAAATTAACCATTAAACGATCATCCTCAAATAAACTATCTTCAATTCCAAACAAAAGAAGTAAGATAAAAAGGCAGAAAAGAAGGACTGTTGTTAAGAAGAGTCGAGAACGTGTAAAACGAAGTAAACGTGCACGAGCTCAGTATTTTGAGCGGTACAACATTTGATTGAGTTAACTCAAGGAGAAGGATTTTTCTTTCTTCTCTCCTTTTTCTAAAAAAGTAGCTACTGGAAAGAACTGATTCTAACTGGAAGTTAGATTATCTCTGGTTTCAGCTCAAGATGTTTAAGTTGGATATCTGCTTGTTTGGCCGCTTCAAAAATACGTTCATCTCTATAGAATTCTCCATACACAACTTTAATGATTCCAGCATTCGCTACTAATTTGAAGCACGTCCAACAGGGAGAAGCAGTAATATAGATCTCTGATTGGTTGACATTGACTCCATTTTTTGCCGCTTGTGCAATCGCGTTAGCTTCTGCATGAACTGTTCGAACACAATGACCATTTTCCATCATATGTCCTAGATCATCACAATGTGCGAGACCCCTAATGGACCCATTATATCCCGTTGAAAGGATCGTTTTATCACGCACAATCACCGCACCAATATGTTTTCGATTGCAAGTACTCCTTGTGGCGACCTGTTGGGCAATACGCATGAAATAGTTTTCCCACGTACTTCTTTTGCTAGAGTTCATTGCTAATACAAGAGAGTCTAAGTAGTTTTTTGAAATTATCTACAGTATAAAGAAAATCTCATAAACTAAGTTTCTTCATGTTAAACCTACCAAAAGAAGATGAAAAAACCGAGGAATGCGAAAATGTCAAAGCGCAGCTATAAATCAAAGTGGCACAGATACAGTACAATTGCAGGCGTACTTATAGTGGCTGTTGGAGGCGTTATTATGATCATCCTAGGTGTAGTTGCTCTATTCAATGTATCACCACCTAATAACATGTTATTAGTAAATATAATTCTGCTTCCAGCTGAGCTGGCATTTTTATGGAGTATTTTGACTATTATATGCGGAATTCTAATTCTTGGAATAATAATTACGCAAAAACCTCATGAAAAGGATGGAACAATTCTTTGGATAATTGCTTCCGCTCTTCTAGGAATCCTTGGCGGTACTTTGGCTGGCTTAATTACCTTTGGAGGAGCAATTATCTATCTTCTAATGTATGTAATTTGAAAAGAATTCTTCAACAGATTTAATACAAGTGTTTTGGAACTCAATACCATGATCAAATTGAGAATTGGTATAGTTGGTAGTAGAAACTCTGGGAAAACAACCACAACTGTCAATTTATCTGATGTATTCTCCACAGCTGGATATAAAGTAGCAATTATCAAATTTATGCACCATAAATTTGATCTTGACCCCAACCACAAAGACTCCGTAGTGTTAAGACAAACTAAGGCTGATACTTTTATATCAACCAGTCCATATGAGACAGTTTTGTTTCAACGTTCCAATCAACAAGCAGATTTTCGTACCCTTCTCAATTACATTTCTGATGACACCAATGTTGTATTTTGTGAAAGTTATCCCTCAAAATTCCCCCAAATTCCCTTAGTATTCGTTTGTAAGAATACTACGGATTATTATGAAACAAAAGAACGTTTTAAGCATAAACCTCTCTTCATAACTGGCATTATTGCCAACCAAAACATGAATACATTTGAAAAAATACCTATATTGTCTAATACTGGTGCAAAGGATTTACAACTTCAATTGGAGATAATTTTGAAACAAGGAAGCAAATACAATTCCTTGGGGTAACGATTAATATATTCTCTAATGCCAAGGATCACCAAATTAGTTTATCGAACTGAATTTCTAATAAAACCTAGTAAAAGGAACATTTCCTTTTGTCAACGCATCTGCGAGAATTCCCTTCTTCGTTAAATTTAAAAGATAAATATCTTTAAAGCCTACTTCTAATAGATTTTTAATCTCTGTTAACTTGCCCTTCATTTGACCTGACGCATCACCACCAGAAATCTCTTCAATCCTAGTTTCGATTTCATTTCGAGAGATTTCAGGAATTAATTGAGAATTTGAATCCAATTTTGGGTCAGTATTGTAGATACCATCCACATCTGATCCATATACAATCTTTTTGGGGTTGAATTTATTCGCTAGATCTGCTAGGATCTGATCGCCTGATAGAACACTGTACCCCATTGAAATATCAGGCACCATGTCACCTGATATTACTGGAACCATTCCTACTCCCATGAATTTTCCTATGTTGTTGGTATTCGCTGTTATGATCCTCATTCTATCAGATTCATACATACTCGAAGCATAAAACTGGACAGCAGGTATTTGATATCTCAAAAAAGCTTCCAGAATTGTTTGTCGTAGACGATTTACGGCAATTTGGGCCTCCAATAAACCAATATGTTGTTCTAATGTCCTATTATTTCCTTTATGTAAGTCATGTTTTAATACCGTAAAATGGCCAGGTGACCCCACTCCTGTCAAAATGATCATTTTCTTCATAGAAGAATATGTAATACTTATCTCTTCTGCTATCTGATTTATCGCTTCTTGATTGATCTTAAGAGCAGCTTTAATATCTTCTGGAACTTTAGTTTTTAACGCCTTATATAACAGCATTTTGTTAGAGACGCAAGAGCCCCCAATTTTGATAATTAGATCAATTTCCATTATTTTATCACCGTAATTTTCTTTCAATTTAACAAAAGCCCAATTAGGAAAACCATACTACTTACTAAAAAAGCGGAACTTAAATTAACAAAATCATTATTGATTTGCATATAACCACGATGATGTTTTGTTTCTTTACCACAGCGAGGATGGTGAGGATGACTTTCTGTTTCTTTATTACAATAGTTACAATAATAGATACCTTGAATTGTTGCACCCTCAAAAGAATCGATAATAGATCCCAAGAAACCACCCAATACCATTGAAACGATTATAATAATGAATTCAAAACTAAGAAGATGTGATGAGGAAAGTAGGAGAGTAGCAAGTGAGTAGACGATTGATATTAATGTAGCTCCCAACAAAGATGCAAGAAAACCATCTATTGTTACTCCTCCAGAGGTCCCTGGGGCAACTATTTTAGTTAAGTTTGTGATTAAGCGAGGACTTCTCTTTGAGAGTATTCCTATCTCTGTAGCCCATGTATCAGAATTATGAACTGCAAACGCAGTAAAAACACCAATGAAAAAAGCATTAGACGGATTATGAGTTACATCATTGGATGCGAGAAGATTGGGGAGAACTTCAAATATAGCATACCCACAAACAAATATTAGGGGAACTAGACCATTGGCAATTACTTGCATTGCGTCTCGTGTTGTTGATCCCTTCTCGAAATCTAAGACAACATTAGATTTATCTTTAATTCTCATTTTAGACAACAATGTGGAACTAAAGAAAAAAATTATGAGTACAAGCCAAAAGAACGGTTGAACTATAAAAAAAAACATACCCAGGCCCGAAGAGACGACTATTCCAGGAATTGTCAGATATTTTCTCTTTAAAATAACAACCAAGATCGGTAAGTTGAATAAAATGGCAAAGAGTATCATCGGTATGAGAAATGCAACTATCGAAGTCAACTTAATACCGTCCTGTACGAGAACCTCTCATTACCAGTGAAAGATGACTGATTTTCAAAATGAGATTAATTTCTTTCAATGATTCTGATCCTATGAATTCTTTTCAAGTCTCTCTCATAATTAATTTTTAAAATCTTTCAATACCTAGTATTTTCGGTTAATACTGACTCTAATAATACTAAAAAGAAAGTAAAAATTGACCTATTAAAACCAGAAAACATTGATAGAATTATAATGAGTTGAATTACTTCTTTTCTTGAATAGATCGAGAAGATACTAATGTCTAATAATTCGAATTTAACAGAAATCAGCAAACTCGCTGACCAGATACTATATCATAAGAAGCTCTACTATGATGGAGAACCAAAAATCTCAGACGAGGCTTATGATTTACTTGAAGAAAAATTGCGACAACTTGACCGGTATAATCCCGTTCTTCATATTGTAGGGTCACCTGAGGGTGGGAAGATTACACATAATACACAAATGCTTTCGTGTCAAAAAGCAACTACTGTTGATGAGGTAGTTAAATGGAGTCAGGGATTAAATCTTTACGTGGGGTATAAAATTGATGGGCTCTCTTTATCACTCAATTATGAAAAAGGACGCCTAGTTCAAGCCGCCACTCGCGGGAATGGTGTTTTGGGAGACGATGCTACACTACCAGTATTAAAGATTTTAGCAATCCCAAAGGTAATTCCGCAAACCTCAACAGTGAATGTAAGGGGAGAGCTATTCATGCGGATATCAGAGTTTAATCGCATCAAGGCTACTGAAGCAGCGGATTATACCAGTCCCCGAAATTTAGCGGTTGGAACGGTTAAACAAAAGGATTTGAGTCTCTTAGATAAAAGATTATTAGAATTCTATGCTTTCGAGCTACTCGGGGTTGAAGAGAATGCCTCTCTTGAGGTTCATGGGGAAATTTTACGCTCTTGGGGGTTTTCTACTGCTGATTTTGAGCTGATGGAATCCCCAACTAAACATGATATTGAGAAGTTGTTTCTCCAAGTCGAACAAAAACGTGAATCACTTGACTTTGAGATTGATGGACTTGTCTTCAAGTATAATGATGCTAATCACCGAGCTGCTGCTGGCCGAACTGAACACCATCCGAAATGGATGATCGCACTTAAATTCGCTAGTCAAGGAGACATTTCGGTTATTCAAGACATAACGTGGCAGGTTGGTCGGACAGGGATACTTACTCCTGTTGCGGAGCTAGAACCAGTTGAAGTTATGGGGGCTGTAATCAGAAGAGCAACTTTGCACAATGCGGAATTCTTAGAATCTTTAGGAGTAGCCCAAGGGGATACGGTCATGGTTATCCGTTCTGGCGATGTAATCCCCAAGATTACCGAACTAATCGTTAAACGATCCAAAAAACCCATTTTCCCGTCTTTTTGCCCTTCTTGTGGATCTGAGCTAAAACGGGACGGGGTGAACCTAGTTTGTACTGGAGATGTATGTCGAGATCGTGACATCCAAATCAATAGACATTGGGTAAGAACAACAGATATCATGGGATTAGGCCCGAAAAATATCGCAAAATTGTATGATTCAGGCCTTGTACGCCATTTCTCTGACCTCTATAGCCCAACACTAACTGAAGGAGTGTTAGTTAAACATTTAGGCAAGAACGGCTCTAAAATTTTCAAAAATATTCAGAATACTAGACTACTTGCCTTCCATACATTTCTTGCAGGTCTAGGTATTGAAACTCTCGGAATGGGGATGGCTAAAACATTAACTAAGCACTTTGACACATATGAAACCTTGAAAAATGCAACTATAAAACAACTAACTCGGTTAGAAGGAATTTCTGATCTTACAGCTAATTATATACATACGGGGTTGCAAGATCCCTCATTAGGGGATCGACTTTTGGAACAAGGCGTTGAAATCATCTATCAACCAAAGAAACTAATTGGTAAGAAAGCACCAAGCTCCTATTCTTTGTCTCAATTCTTTTCCTCTGAGGAAAAGTCTCAAGTCTCTACCAAAAGTCAAGAACCAGTTTCTGCTAAGACATTGTATGTTACTGGAAAGGTTGAGGGAAAGTCTAAAAAAGAAATTGAAAGATT
>JAEOTY010000281.1 GCA_016839625.1 Candidatus Hodarchaeota archaeon | reverse complement strand
TAACCATTATTATTCACCATCTACTTTTTCAAGTTAAGAAATTAGTCTTTCTTATTTATTAAAGTTCGTTCTTTTAATATCATTGAATGATCTTCTAAAACAATATTCTTTTTGGTACTAATTTGAAAGTATGTGATCTTCTAGTGTTTCAAGAGAAGCACTAGCTTTTTCAAACTCAATGTTGAATTCTCGATTTATTTGTGATAATCGATTAAAAGGTGATATAAGTTGACACAAATTGTGCTTTTTGATCTTGATGGAACTTTATACGATTATAACCTAGCACATCAACAAGGTTTGAAAAACGCTCATAAACGGTGGTTATTAATAGAACAACAACATTCTCTTGAAGAATTTACCAACCTGTATGTTGAAAGTCGCTCTTGGGTTAAACGATTTTTGGCTGACACTGCATCTTCTCATTCTCGTGCTCTCTACTTCCAAAAACTAGTAGAGAACGTATTTGGGAAACCTTTTACAGATTTCATCACGGAGTTATTAGATGCCTATTATGAAGGATTTTATAATTCTATGAAGCTCTTTCCTGGAGTCAAAAATGTACTCAATACTTTGAAAGAAAAAAACTACTTACTGGGAATCGTCACAAATATGCAGGCTGAAATTCAGCATAGAAAGTTGACACTATTAGAAATCGGACAAGATTTTGATTGCATTGTAACATCTGAGGCTGTTGATCATGAAAAACCCCATCCTCATATCTATTTCCATACATTAGCTTTGATGGAAGGTACCCCAAAAAATACTGTCATGGTGGGAGATTCTTTTATTAATGATATAGAACCCGCCTCATGGATTGGTATTACGCCCATTTGGTACAATCCCCATAACAAAATCCCTCCTACTAAACGTGAAATACATTTTTATTCTTTTAAACACTTTAATGAATTAGTTGAGGCAATTTCATTGGCATTACCTAGTAAGTAAGGAACCTACTCAATTATCTTTGATTAAGATTCTTGTGAACGTTTTATCCAAAGACATAATTATGCCATATAGGCACGTCTTTTATCCTATAATCAATTTTAACCTAAATTAATTTTAAATAATAATATAGATAATGGATATATCTTTAGACATGTCTATATATATATTACTGATATAATAATATTGATACGGAGTTTTCAATATCAATATACTTATATAGACATGATTATGTTAGTTTCAAATGCTTAAAAATAAGTAATTCATGATTCTCTGAAAAATTATTATCTATTTTGATTTAGACTTGCCTATAACACATTGATATTAATATATAACGAGCACATAATACTTGGATGATTTTAGATTTGCCAAAAGGTAATGCAGAAATTACAGATCAGACTCTACTCTCAAAAATTGAATCATTTGAGCGCCCAGTCACAATCAATGATCTAGCATCACGTTTAAATTGGAGTCGGGGGAAAATAGACGGTTCTCTTAATCGCTTACAAGAAAAAAAAGAAATTGCTACTATTAAGGTATCATTACCGAAAGGTCAGCGTCGAAGGTATATTGGTTTGCCCCATAAAACCTATTGGGAGCAATTTTATCGCCAACTTATTGTCCAAGAAAAGAATATTCTTATTAATGATCCTCTTGGAGTCTTTAAAGATTTAGCGCCTCAAATAAGTCCTTTACAGTCCTCTTTAGTTGAAGAGCTTCAGAAAACCGTTGACAATCTTTACCGTACTCTAAAAGATCGCGAATTGCAGATTGAATTTCTCACAAAACAAGCTTTAGATAATAGTTCAGATATTGATCCCTCGATTATTCAGGTGCTTAAGGAACAACAAGATCTGATTACTACAGCAGCAAATCAACGTGGTATTAGCCCTTCTGAACTCTTGAAATTAAGTATACCTCAAATTGCTGATCCAAACTTCGATTTAATTACTAAGATCGTAACGGTAATAATTAATGAAAGTCGATCCGAGGTCGATTCAATCGAACGGACAGTGGCACGTAGCTTCCTCCGACGTGCCCAGTCTTTAGAACGGAAATGAGGTAAGCAAAGTGACTGATAGATTAGAACAAAAGACAATTAGGAAGCTTACTTCAGTCGGAAGTGTTTTGAAGAATCCCTTCAAAAACTTAGAAGATATCCTCACTCATTTAGGAGAACTAAAGGAGGATTCACTATCTAAAAGAGAAGGTGTGTATGCGAAAGAACATGAAATCAGCACTATTGGAGAGGAAGCGAGAAGGGCACTTATTACTGTAGTGGAAAAGTCAGGATTTCCAAGTGAAGGACTAAATAAGGTATTCCATGAGCTTGGTGAGATGTTTAAAGTTTGTAGTGTTTGTGGGGAAGGAACCATGGAAGATGAGATGCTTTCAGGAATATGTTATGATTGTTATAGGAAGGGGGAAGTGATTCACGCTCAGAACAGAAGAATAGGGGAATTAGAAAAGCAAGTACGAAATATGAAGTCAAAATTAAGCACTCCACCACCACGAGATTATATGAGTGACATTATCGACGAGATCCTCACAACAATACGTCAGGATATTGAACATAATTTTAAATCTATGAAACATGAAGCATCTTCGACTCAAAATGTTACACCTCCACCTCCACCACCTCCCCCTGCTGCCTTGGGAAATGTCAAAAATTATCAGCTTGATGGTCTTGATATTGATTTCTCTAAAATGACCTTCGAAGAATTAAAACAATATACACCTGATTTTCTTTCTGAATTACCTCTTTCCTTGCGAAATCAGTACAACACTCGCCAGAAAGAATTGAAGCTGATTAAGAAGATGACACCAAACCAAAGAAAAAGTTATTTCAGGAAAAAGAAAAAGGAACAAGAACAAGCTGCACTATTGGATGATTTAAAGAATTCTTTGAAAAATTTAAGTGTTTCAGATAACGCCCTCTTTTTAAAAATGAAACAACAGGCTGAAAAATCAGTCCTAACAGGACAGGGCACTTTAGGTAATTTTGGGCAGAAAATAATCTTTATAAACTGCCATAAATGCAATACAACGAATAGAATAATAGAGAGTAAAAAAGCTATGTGTGAAAAATGTCATGCTCCCTTAAGAGTCTGATGTTTGATTATTTCACCCAACGGACATGATGGAATTGAGGCCTTCGATTGAATCAATGCATAATAGATTTTTTATTAATAATTTCAAATAGAATTTTCTGTGATTTAAAAAGCGCTTTTTTCTGAACGTAAGAATAAACCAATATCTACTAAATTTTGAAGCGATAATTTTGACCCATTCGATATAATCTTTGCATATCCAAGTGGAATGTCTGTATTAGAAAAAATCATAATAGTAGCATTGTCTTCGAGATGTTTTATCTGTTTCTTCAATAAAACAGTATCAATCTCAACATCTTTTCCAAAAGTGAATTTTGTTGTATTGCGTGTATCCAATTGAATTCTTCTTCGTGCATATGGAGCCAAAAACGTGAGCGATTCAATACCAATTAGGAATTTCTCATGAATGAAAAATCCCAGTTTTATTCGGGCATACTCAATGGTTAAACTCTTTTCAGGAAGATGAGATGAGAAGTGATCGAATAAAGACAAGTCTTCTTTTGATACTAGATATATTTCATTTCTACGGTCTATTATTTTAATAAGCTCTCTCCCTGCAAAAATATTGGTAACATTAGAGCCAAGAATATGATAGATTGTAGTCTTAACCGTAATATATTCTTTTTTTGATAATTTTCTGTAAAGAATCATACAATCACTTTTTTCAACACAGCAATGAAAAACCCGTCGTATCCAATTTTAGGAAAGATACGGTCAGTTTTCGATAACTGAGGATTGAGGGTGCTTGTCCAATTTGTCTTATTACCTGGCATACCAATGTTGTATGGAATAGGAAGAAGAATTGTTTCGGCATCATGTTGTTCAAGAAAGTTACTGATCTGTAATTCCCCCTCTTCAGGCTCTAGACTGCACGTAGAATAAACCATTTTTCCATTCGGTTTTAATTGATTCCAAGCACTTTCTAACAAATTTTTTTGTATACGAGCTTGGCGTGCAATGTCATTCAATATTCTAGGTTTCAATCGTTTATTTTTGATCAGTTTAAGTCCTGTTCCTGAACAAGGAGCGTCAAGAAGAATATTATCAGCCAAAATACCAAGTTTAGAGAAATTAAGAGCGTCAAAATTTAAGATTATTGTGTTCTGTACACCCATTCTTGCAAGACTCGCTTTCAATGCAGGGATTCGAATCTTTGATTTTTCAATAGCAATAATAGTTCCCTGATTATTCATTTGTTGAGCTAAAAAACAGGTTTTTATTCCAGGAGAAGCAGTTAAATCTACAACAAAACTATTGGAGGTGGGTTGAAGACTCAGTGGAGGAATCAAAGAAGAGAGAGCTTGAATAGAGAATAATCCTGATAAGTACTCTGGTGTGGAAACAATATTAAAAGGTTCAAACTTAACAATTAACCCGTTAAATTCATTTGTTTGCACAAATTTGAAGCCCTTTTTCTCTAATTGATGTTTTAAACGATTTCTATCGGTTTTCAGTAAATTTGGAACAATAATACGTAATTCCTTTTGACAAAGATTAGTCACAATTGATTCTGCTTGAGCTTTACCAAAAAAAGTCTCCCATCTCTTAATGAATTCTAAGGGAATTAACTTTTGACTCATAAGGTCAAGTTCCTTGATATTAAAACTGTTCTTGAATCTTTAATTCTAGGTACGACTTTCTTTCCTCTTGTCCATCCCAATTTGGGACAATTTCTCTTGCTAAATTAATTATTTTTTCTTTGCTTTTACTTATTTCAT
>JAEOTY010000032.1 GCA_016839625.1 Candidatus Hodarchaeota archaeon | reverse complement strand
TCAAGTAAAATCACACATGCACCCAGAGTCAATCAATAAAATCATTGTGGTCGCCTGTTCAGCAAAGAAGAATTTTCCCCAAAGAGAAATGCCCGCGTTGGAAGCCTATGCTAGTAGTTATCCCCTTAAACTGAAAGAGATTTTTCAAAAGTATGGCAGACCGCAAGGATTAGGAGTATTCATTCTGTCAGTAAAATACGGGCTAATCCATGAAAACTACCGCGTCCACAATTACGATCAGATCATGACCCCACACCAAGCAGACACCCTGAAAGATCATGTCACTCTTTCCTTCACTAGTATTCTGAAGAGTAACCCCCAAATTGATGAAATCTTTTTGTTAATGAGTAAAAAATACTATCAGGCCATCGATTGTCAAGGATTAGACAAATTTGTGAAGATTACAAGGATTAATGCCAAGTATCACGGACTTACACAACGAATCGTTAACCTTTTCCAAGAAAGATTTTCCCAATGGAGATGATTCTTTAAATTGACAAGTAAAAAAGACATTGCAACTGGAATCTTTCACACTTTGAACGACCAACAGTATTTCTATCAAGTTAAAGGACTGGAAGAAGATGAGTATGAGAAATTCAAAAATCAAATCATTGCTGACATTGAAGCAGTTATACCAGACACTAGTAATGGAGGGTGGACGGTTGATGATATTAAAGCAGAGTTTGACAATGAAAAATACAACGTACCAGAGTCTGAATTTGAGGACTTGATTAACGAGTTAACAGAGTACGTAAGGAAAGAATTTAACTGGGAATACTGCCATGCTCAGGTAAAATGCCTGATTGCCCGATATATGAGAGAAAATTATGAGGGCTAGAGAGTGGCTCAATCAGACCTGTGTGATACACAAAGAGGGAGTAGCTCAGAAAAGAAGTCTCTTTTTCATAACCTTGATCTTGATTCAATTACTCCTGAATTAGTAGAATTTGAATCTCGGAGAACCGCCTTAAGCGAGAAGAATTTTCTTGCACCGGGAGTTTTGGAATTTGTTAGAGAATTTCGCGATAAATTTCCAATTGGAGGGACAATGAAAGCGTGCGATTATGGAGCTGGGAGAAGATTTAATGGCAGAAGGTTAGAGGAAATTGGTTATGACGTTACTTTTTATGATGTTAACCAATTCAGACGTTATTATGGAGTGGATAATGAAATATTATATGAAACCACTTCAGTCATTCCTGAAGGATCAAAATTTGATATAATAATATGTAATTATACCCTCAATGTCCTTCTCCATGAAACAAGGGTGAAAATAGTAAGACACATTTTTGAACTCTCAACTGAAAATACCTCAATTCTTGTAGAAGTCCGAGGTATAGGACAAGTTGACCGCGAGATAGGAAACTCTTCTAACTGGACATCCTTTGAGGACGGGCTAATTTCCAAATGGGGTACTTTTCAAAAAGGATTCACCCCGAAAGAATTGGTTACCCTTCTAACTAAGAATGGATTCAAAATTGTGTATTCTTTTCATGCTGCTAAAGAAAAAGTTAGTTTGGTAGCTGCTAAAAAAGAATCACCTATTAAACCCCATAAGACAGCTTTGAAACTACTAGGGGGACTACGGAAACAATCTCTTGAAAAATTTTTACAATGGAGGTAATTGTGGTGACTTTCTCCAAAGAATCATATATTTTTCACAATACTGAAACATGATTGATTTGGAAGTGTTAATTCAAGAATTTTTTGTCTTTGATACTCCTTTATCCCAACAACAACTCTCCTCAATCTGGGATCTTGTTCTAGAGGTTAATAATACATTAGGAGATTATCCTCTTCTGGAACGATTTGGATTTCAGTCAGGCTTATTCGCCATCTTTAGTGATAATCACATTTTTAATACCATTCACCACTTTCTTTCACGAAACGATTCCATTAATCGTTAGTCATACAGATTTTCATTTCTGTTTGAATGAATTTTATCCCGTTTGATTTCTCTCAAGAATTCACATTTCTTTTTCTTTGAAAGTGGTCTTGGATTATGATATATAGGGGTTCAAAATGTATTATTATTAACAACAATAACAGAAGAAAAGGATTCAATAAGAAAAAATCAGAAAATGAATTCTTGAAATGTGTGTGAATCTCATGTGTCGAGAAATACAATTTACAATTGATGAAGAATCACTAACACAAATATTTCAGCGTCCTATTTCAGAAATAGATGACCGATTGATACTACAATTAGTGACCAACGCCCTCTCACTTTTCTTTGAGCGAAAACTAGGACTTGGTGAACAGGATGTCCTAATTGGTTACACTGGTAATTTTTCAATCAACACAAATTAAATTTCAAGGGAGTCTATCATTCTTTTCTTTTTTTCGTCAATAGCGCATTAAATCCCCTGATTTTTTATTCTTAATTTTTTAAATTAGGTAATAATCATCCTGCGAATTAAATTCCTTTCCCTATTTTCGAGAAACTTCCTGAAGTCTCCCTTTCTCTCGGTTCTCCTCCTATTTACGCCCCGTTTTCCAAGATAACCATTCATAGAAAGAGGTTTTTCTTTCCACTTAATCACAAACTGGTGATAGTATGAATAACCCAAATGATTCAGAGACAACCTTGACTTCACCCCTGTTATGCAAAGTCTCTATGAATGTAGAATAATTGAAGAGGTGGGGGAGGATACAAAGGAAAATTGTACTCGTATAGAACGAAGAAAAGAAGATAGGATAGATTTTAGAGGGTTTGTCCCAATTCTTGAGGTTATTCGCGCTTTACTGTTTTAGAACATTGGGATGACTCCTCAAGATGGGCTTTTCTGGAAAAGAGAAACTCTCAGTTAATTAGAGTTTTTAATCAGTGGAATAAACACTTCTACACTAATAATGAAAAGGATAGATCAGTTGTTTCACGTTTCCTTTTACCAATGATAAATTTCCTTATTGTCCAAAAAATGTTTCTAACAAACATCAATAGTCAGATAATCTCTTCTCATTCCATCAAAAAAATTGGTGATTTTAAGCAAGCATTTCTTCACTTTTCCAAGCTTGAAGATGAACTAGAATTTAATTTTATATCCAACTTCAATCTAGAATTGCCAGAACTTCAATTTACTAACAATATCATTGAAAATCTGACCCAGGATTATACGTGGATTCTTGATATTCATCCGATCAATTTTCTTGAGATATTGCCATGGATAGAAAATGAAATTGCCAATCGAGAATCTGGAGGATTTTACACTCCATTAGATCTTGCTGAATCTATTGTTTCTCATTCATTAAAAGTTTACATGCCCCAGATGGATAAACCTATAATTGAAACTAAAATATTTGACCCAGCTATGGGAACTGGTATTCTCTTAGTGTTTGCGTTAGAATGGTTAGTTAACTTCATGATATCTGAGTCGACATCTGATTATTCATTTATTGATCTAAGAAATACAATTTTTCAACGATGTTTATATGGTAATGAAATTAATCCAGAATCTATTTTGATAGGACGTGTTTTCTTCAAGTTATTTTGTATGTATAGGCTTGAAAAACCAGAAATGCCAACGAATTTACTACATCGGAATTTCGTTGATTTTTTTATCAATCAAGTCGAGTCCAAAAAGCTATTCCCAAAATATGATGTAATTCTTTCAAATCCTCCATATCTTGCATTTCACAGTCGGTTTACGAAAGAATTTCCATTCAAGAGAGAATTGAAAGCTTTCCGGAAAATTTTGCCAGTCTTTAGCGGAAAACGTGACAATGCATACTTAGTCTTTTTAGGGCTTTGCTTACAGTACTTTTTAGAATCTGATGGTGTGGTAGGTTTTGTTATAGACCACTCATTTCTGGATTTACCTTCTTATGAGAGAATTCGCCAATTTCTACTATTGAACTACCATTTACACTTTGTGATATCAAATTACCGTTATAAAAGAACAGCTGTCGTCGATTTGGCAGCACTACTCTTTAGTAAACGAAGAAAAGCTTACTCAAGAACACTCTGGCAAGAAATCCTGTCAAAAAAACCTCAAGAAATTTCAACAGATCATTTTCTTTCACAACCAAATTATATGTTCAGATACAAGGAAATTCCCAACTTCTTTGTTCATATTCGAGACAAATCAATCCCGCTTGGGGAAATAGCAACAATAACATGTGGATTAGAATATGGAAGTTTACTGAAAACCCATTTTTTATCTTCTGTTGCAAAAGAAGGCTTTTATCCTTGTATAGATGGATCAAATGGTTTGTCACAACCTTATTTTCTCTTTTGGATTCCTGGACTTCCAAATTCATATGTTCGATTTGATAAAGAATACGAGCAAAATCTGTGTGATTCAAATCAAAATATTTCTAAGACTGGAAAGAAAGTCATTTTGATTTCAGGGAATTTAGAGCGATTTTTAACCCAGAAAATTATCTTAAGACAAACTGCTTCCAAATTCGTTGCTACACTAGATGATCAAAAATTCTTATCATTAAGAAATACTCATTTGATTCTTAATCCTCAAAATCCTTACTCACTTCCCTTAATTCTAGGAATACTAAACTCATCAGTGGGAAATTGGATAGGCGAGTATCTCAACATTATCCGTACATTAGGGATCAAATCGAGTCGTTATCCTCAGATAAGGATAAATGATCTGAAAACATTCCCTATTATAGATGTAAATAAAGTGAATGATAATTCTCTCATTCGTCAACTTGAGATAGCTGTAAGAGAATGTTTAAAAACAGGAGATTTTATTTCAAAGACTTTAACCAAAATTTGGGATGTTTGTAAGAAACCAGAGGTTACCTTCTTGTCTCAGCGTCAGTTCTTAAGGACTTGTTTCAGTAATGCTCTCTTTGAAGTTCTCCCTGAGACTAGTCAAATAGAGAATGTTAAAACTTTGAATACGAATCTTCAGAATGAATTAGAAAAATTAGCAAAACAGAAAAAAAATATTGATTCAATTGTTGTTAAAATATACGACATTAACCAAGAAGACCAGCAGTTATTTCTAGAAGATAAGTACACAAATCTCTAGAGTTATGCAGTAATAAGACTGGTTTATTTTTCTCTTCGGTATTATTTTCTTCTTCTTTTTCGTCTTGATTTCTTTTTTGGTTTTTTCGCTTGTTTGGCTGATTTTTTCTCTTCTATATCGCTCTTTAGAGCGATTTCGGGGAAATCTTTAGTAATTTCTGCCATGACTTCTTCTCTTGAGACATCTGGTACACTCGATTCTTCAGCTGGATATTCTTCTCGAATATCTTGTGTTGCTTGCCGAAGAACTGCTTTTATTTCTGAAACATCAGGAGAATCTTGGAATAATGATCTCATCTTGTCATATTCAACTGTTTCTAGTTCATGATCCTGTCGGAAAAAGCCTGAAATTCGTTCTTGGGCCCGTCTTAATTCTTCTCGTAGTGCTGCTGCATCAACTGTTTCCTCAAGCTGCCTATCAGTAAGACCAGCACTCGTTTTAATGACCTTCAAACTTTCCATGGGTATTTTTAATCCTGCTCCAGCAACTAAAGTATCTAAAACAGGAGCAAAATCATCGAAGATACTTGTATCTACAATATCTAACTTTATCTCATCAACAAAGACATCGGAGAATCTAAGGGCTAATAGATCTGTTAATTCATCAATAGGATCACTTTGCTCACTATTACAAATGACTGCGACTGTAATCTCTCCTATTCGCCGGATATGAATAGTTAAATCATCAGTTGAGAATTTTTCGATCATTCGCCCTGTTACCTCATTCATAAGGTCTAGAATACCAGTCATTAATCCTGAAAAAATAGTATCAGGGAACTTTAAGCCAGAATAAGAGCGACTCATTAAGCATGTTCCGCCAGAAGAGATAAACCAAACATAGTGAACTACAGGCGCCTCTTTCGCAACTTCATAAGTGGCAATAGCGGAAGCCATCCTCACTGCTTGGGTGATATCCTCTTCTATCACCTCCTCCCGACCTTTCTCTGCAGCTAATGCTACTGCTTTCATGGCAAGCTCCCGTGCTCGTCGTGTTACAAAGTTATTGAGAGCATTAACACTTTCTCTTGATACACGAGAGATTCCTGTGTTTTTTAATAATTTCCAGCACTCATGAAAATCAAAGCTTAGAAGAACGCTTTGTTTTTGGGTTTTTTTTGACATTACAACTGTTTTCTCCGCAGTTAATCTTTCTTTATTTGCTCTGATAAAAGCTGCTTAGAACCTGAGCTCATACACAAAAGTGGTGTGGGTATTTGAGTTTATTAAGTTATTTTCTTTTTATAACTAAAAAAGTTAGCATATCTTTAACGAATGTTCAATATCAATTTAGTGTTTGATATTCATTTAGACCTTTAGATTCTTCTAATCAATGACACCTCCTCATCCAAAATAACTAGAATCACTTAGAAAAGAGTAAATTTCTTTGATCAGCAGCAGGTAGAAAAGAAAGCTGGCAAATCTATTGAAAATTAGATGATTTCTTTAGTTTCTTAGCCTAAGATTTTCTTACAACTAGATTTAAGAAAATAGAAACTAGTAATTCTAAAATTATGCGATAATTACATTATTCTTGCCAATGAAGGATATTAACGCCGACAAAATTAATAAAGAACACAACAGAGCCCTTTTTCTCCTTTGCCAAAATTCTAAAAAAAACTCTGGGTATTATCCTACGTAATACGCGGTCTAAACCTATTTAAGCATGAATAAATTAGTACAACAAAAGCTTATGAAATATTATGGTCGATGAGAAATGGAACTAGAGTTAAATGATTTAGTAAGAGATTTTTTAAAATTCAGAGAATTTGATTACGAGCCCAATGTAACGATAAAAGACAAGAATGACAAGGAAGTTCTGTTTTCTTATCTAATTCATCAATCAGAAAAGTCTAGTGGAAGAATAGGTGTGGTTGTCAAACCATGGTCACGTTCTTGTGGATATAATGTCATTTTAGAGGCTGAACGTCTTCAAGAAAGTACGGGTTTAGAGAAAGTTATGGTAATAGCCAACCAATTTTCTTCGACTGCTCGTGAACTCGCAGAAAAATTAGGAATTTTAACTCTGACTAATGGTGAGCTCGTGTCAATAAAACAGATGTACAAACATCAGTTTTCCTTTGATCCATAATGTTTATTTTAAATCAAAAAGAATTCAAATCCGTTTTTCTTTTTCAGTTTTCTATATTTTCATCACTTGTTATAAGTCTTAATGAGCGCACTACGTCCTTTACTTGGAACAACTACTAAGAAAGTTTTTAATTCCTCGTTTCTATAGTTTAAAACAGATTCTATTTCAGTAAGCGCAACTTCTGGTGTATTATTTTCCTCAGAGAGATGTGAAAGGACAGCAATCTGGGGTGTTGTTTTCATTATGAATTCAGCGGCACTCCAATTGGATAAATGTCCCTTAGCTCCCAATATCCGTTGTTTTAAGTAGTTAGGGTAAGAACTCTGAAGAAGAAGATCGAAAGAATGATTAGCTTCTATTATCAAGACCTTGACGTTACGGAACCCGTCCTCTAAATAAGAATTTATTGTTCCACAGTCATTCAAATATCCTACAAGGGGAACATCTTCTTCATGTGTTTTAATGATAAACGCAACAGGATCAACAGCGTCGTGGTGAATCTCATATGGAGTGATGACAACTTCCTCTCCCACCTCGAAGTCCTCACCTACCTCAATGAACTCAGCATCAATATTTCCAGTTTTTCTTCTTATCTTTTGAAATGTATCATATGTTAACCAACATTTGAGGCCATATCTCTGTGATAAAGTTTTCATTCCAGTAATATGATCATGGTGCTCGTGACTAAGAATAATCCCTTTGAGATCAGTAATTTTCTCCCCAATCTCATTAAGTAATTTTTTCATCTTTCTTGTACTGATACCAGCATCAATTAAAAAGCTATCATTACCAATACGTACAAAGGTGGCATTCCCCTTACTAGAAGATGCAAGTACACAGAGCTTCAACACTGAAATCCATCTCTTTCTCTACTGGTTGTGAAAATTGATTCAAACTCATCTTGTTTATTTTCAATTCATGTTTATTACGACTCTAATTCAGCTTAATTGAAAAAGTTGTTCTGCATTCTTTGAAAAAATAAGCGTTTTCTCTTCCCTTGATAAAATTGGATTTCTCTCAATAACTCGTTTGGAATGTTCCATAGAGGTTCCTTGGACTACTGGAGTGTCAGTACCAAAGATTATTCTCTCAAATCCACACGTTTCGCGAATTCTACTAACTATTCTCTGATTTTCTAAATGGTAGGTTACGGCGGAAGTGTCAAGATAAATCTGGGGATTATCTTTAGTCATACGAAGAACTTCCTCAAACCACGTATCATCATAAGTAGAATTAACTCCATATCCCCCAAGATGAGCAAAAATGATCTTATTTCTTGAGAATTTTTTAATCACCTTCGACCAATATTTCGGATGACTATTATTAACACAGCGTAACGTATGAATCTCCCAAGGACCCGGATCACGCCCAGAATGAATTAATATAGGCCAATCTTTACGTTTCGCGAATTTAAAAATGCTTTTCAAATTTTTATTTTTCTTAGGATGGAAAAACTGGAGTGTAGGTATTAGTTTTATTCCCTGTAATACACCGAAATCTGAGATTTCTTGAAGTGTTGTTTTCACATAGTGCGAATCTTTTGATGGATTCACTGAGCCAAATCCAATAAACTTATCAGGGTGCTGCTTTACTAAATTTACGACATGTTTGTTTGGAGTGTTTCCCATTTTCAATATATTCTTCATTGCATCAAGAATCTTAGAAGGATCGAGAAATAATGAGTATGAAAGCAGATCATATGTGATTTCCTCTTTTAACTTTGGATCTGTATCTAAAATATCTGGATCTAAATCAAGAGCTAGTAAAACTACCTTTGAAATCTGTGCTTTCTTCATTTCGGTGATTAAGGATTCTCCAGTTGTAAGCGACCTTATGGGGTGAACGTGAGTATCAATAACCTCTCTAAAATTTGACTCAACTGAATTCATTTGAAAAAGAATGAGAAGGGAAAGTGTTATTATTCCTTCTCTTGACAAATTATTTAATTTTCAAATCAAGGTAACTAGCAACTTGACCTATCTATCTGAAATTAAGTACAATCAAGTGAAAATGGAAGATGTCCTCCAAATCAAATGAATCAGAGCGGGAATCAATAAAACTCAGACGTCTTTTTTTCCGAAGAACTAAGGATGATGAGAAAAAAGCAGAAGACGATACCCCAAAAGGAAAATATAAGTTCAACGTAATGAAAATGAGTTGGGATCAAGCTGAGGATGTCAAAAAACAGGTGTTGAATGAAATAAGAGATGATGAATTCCTTAGTAGGGTCGAAATTCGAAAACTTCGCTTAAATGAAGATGCAGAGCAGTTTATTCGCGCTTATAATAGAGCATTCATAACTGCTCCAGATCCATATCGGTCATTATCACTTGAAGATGTTAAACATTTCAACCCTGAATCTACTTTTGTCGCTGTACTATATGGAAGGATCGTTGGTTTTATCATCTTAGTGATTGAACCAGTAATAAAACACGATATTATATTAGGAAGCCAAGGGGTTATTGCTGGTTTAGGGGTTGATCCTCGTTTCAGAAGAAAAAGAATAGCTTTTCTTTTAGCTGCAAAAGCAGCTCAATTTTTCACTGAAAACGATGTTTTGGAATTAATCTGCGAAGTTTATCATGAAAACAAAGTATCTTTCAATTTCATTCGAAATTTTGGTTTTTCTATGTCGGGTACTATATATTTTTAGAATTATGCCATTTAATTACTGGAATCAATGTTAGAATTCATCATTATGATGTCCGAATTATCCCTCACACATTTCCAAATACTATCAAAATAATGTCATCTTTTTTAATAATGCATTATTTCATAATTTGTAATAAATGAATAAAGACTATCAAAATACTTATATATTTAATAACTTTCATGAAGCTTCAAGAAATTTCACAATGATGGTTTGATGGTATCAATAGGTTGGTTATACCTTCATATTACCTAATCTTATGGACATCTAATATCAAGACTAAATCTGGAGGGCTAAATAGAATGCGGATAAAAAATAAGACTGAAGAAGCATTAAAGAGAAAATTTCTTCGAATTCTCGCTGTCGATGATGAGAGAGATGCTGTAGATCTTTTAGAATTAATACTCACGAGAGAAAACTATTTGGTTGATAAGGCATACACTGCGAGGGATGCATTAAAAATTCTTGATTCTGGACCTCAAATTCCTGATTTAATCTTGTTAGATATTAAAATGCCGGGAATAGATGGATTTACTTTTTGTCAAGATTTGAAGAAACATCCCGAGTATCAACGGATTCCAATCATAATCCTTTCCGCTTTAACCTTTCCTAATGATGTTAAACGAGGATATGAATGTGGAGCAATTGATTATATTCTGAAACCGTGGAGTAATCAAGATCTGGTTCAACGTATCGAAAAAATACTATCTAGTGTTCATCACGCATGATAGACATGATTTCATCAAATAATTCTTTACGATTAGATCGCGTTAGTTCCAAAAGTTGTATATCAGGTCGTCGTTTAACAGAAACAAGAAAAATATTTTCATATATCGGAATCGTTGCTAATACCCTTTGTTGATTGTCCAGAGTATGAATGAGCGCTTGTCTGAATTTTGCTGAAAATAGTTCCATTTTCCCCAATTCATCAATGATCACTAAATCCGCTTTTTTGTACAACGAAGGTACGCCGATGTTTTCCAAGTCAATGATATCAACTGAGTACTTACCAACATGGTATTTTGATCTAGATTGATTAACGTTTAACCGTGCGAGAGTTCCTTGTTGTCCACTAATTGTATAGATATCGAATCCAACTCTTCTTCCTCTATTAAGAACCTCGGATGTCCAAAAACCCGTTAATATCCACTCAGATTTGATGGATTTGAGTGTCATTACGATTTTCTTAATCAAAGTAGTTTTTCCAACCCCAGGTCTCCCAGTTATAAAAAGATGTTTACTCATAGAACTTAACCAGTCCATGAGGCATCGACGATATCTTGTAAACAGTTTAATTTGTACTGTATGGTGTCTGAAATTTTCTCAACTCTTTTCCAACTGGCCAAATAGTTGTTTAAAACAATCAAAAACTCCTCTACGAATTGATAATAGTCTTCTCCGCGTGTCGCGAATTCTGGTAAGACTCGATGCAAAAAATGACAATTCTCATCGTTGAAAAACACCATTGACTGGTTGAAGTTTTCAGAAAGAGCTTCTAATCGATTTGGTAAGACATGTCCCATGAAGTCAGTATCGACATAGAATAGTTCTCCTGACTCTGAAACTAACCAGTGATTATGATTATAATCAAGAAGAATATTACCTCTCGATGCATACCAGACGATTTCTAAGAGTCCAGTAATTTCAATTGCACGAGAAAATTTACAAACAGGGTGAAAGATAAATCTTTGCAGAATAATTAAGATGGATTTGGATCCAAGAAAGTAAGTTGCAGGGTAATGTTCCCTGAGAGAGTCGAAGAGTCGTTGAACTCGGTCTTTTCGATAAGTTGCAGGATTAAAGGCATGTCTTACTTCCTTATCAGGTTTTGTAAAAATTCTGACTGTATAATATTCTTTTTTGGGGTTTGCAAGGACTGTAATAGGTCTATCTATCCCCCAACCTGGCCGATTAACTTGATAGAATTCAAAACAAGTATCTTCATCCTCAGTATGGCCAAAGAACCCACACAGCATTTGTATGATTTTTTTCTTCTCAAATTTAATAAAAGGCCAATCGTCGTCTTCATACTTGAAGACTTCGACAGGATAACCAAACATATCAGGCCTCATATCTTATACCATCAGGAAGAAGATGTAGCACTATACATATAGTATCATAGGAATCTATATGTATATTTTCTAAAGAATTGCTTGAGAGAATATTTATCGAAATGTCATTAAAATAAATATCTACTATATAGAATGCTAAAAATGCAGAACAAAGAAGTGTGGTGCAACCCGTCTTAATAAAAAATGTGAGTAAGATACTTTACCGCGAGGATTTGGTTGAGGCTAAAGATTTAAAGCAGATATTCAGGAATATGCGGAACCTACTAGCTGGGAATTTTGTTGGAACCACTCGAGACGAGAGACTAGCAGAACAACTCATCTTTCTTTTGTTTTGTAAGATCGAGGATGAGATAGATAGAGAATCAAAGGATCCTGTTTTCTTTCAATTGAATTATCCTGAAGAAAGTAGTATTCAAGTAAGAATATTCAATTTGTTTGATCGCCTTAAAACTAAATATGGTTCCATTTTTGAACCGTCCGATAACTTAATTGTTGACGAAAAGTCAATGAAAGCCATCGTTGAACTAATTCAAGATTTTGAAATAACTAAAGCCAGCCGTGACGTGATTGGAGACGCGTTCGAGGTATTTATTGGCCCTTCACTGAGAGGAAATAAAGGACAATTCTTTACTCCAAAGAACGTAGCCCAAACCATGATTGAAATTCTTGACCCAAAGTTGGGAGAAAGGTTTATCGATCCAGCTTGTGGAACGGGTGGATTTCTAGTAGTTGGATTACTCAATCAAGCAAAAGAGGAAGAAAAAACTGATATTCATGGAAAACTCAAATCTGATCGGTTTTTTGGGATTGATAAAGATTGTTTTCTAGCAAAAATAACTCGCTTGTATCTAGCGATATTAGGTCTGAAAGAAAATGTTGTTTTTTGCGAGAACTCCTTGAATTCCCCTGAAGATTGGAAACCTGAGGTATTTGATGGAGTCTTAATGAATAGTTTTGATATAGTTTGTACAAATCCGCCTTTTGGCGCAAAAATTGCAATTAAATCGAAAAAAACTCTAAAAAACTATAATCTCGGACATAAATGGAAGAGAAATCCTAATGGGTCATGGACAGAAAGTAAAACGTTACATGAGAAACAGCCACCTCAAATTCTTTTTATTGAACGATGTCTTAGTCTTCTAAAAACTGGAGGGCGTATGGGCATAATTTTACCAGATGGGGTTTTTGGTAATCCTTCGGATCGATATATTTTACAATATTTACTTCAACAAGTGAAAATCCTCGCGGTAATTAGTTGTTCCCATCTTACATTTCTCCCTCATACTCATACAAAAACATCATTATTGTTCATAGAAAAAAACAATCCCCCAATGGATTATTCTTTTTTTATGGCTATTGCAGAAAGCGTTGGCCATGATAAAAACGGTAAACCTCTATATTTGATGGATAAAAAAGGGGATTGCATATTAAATGAAGACGGTGAGAAGATAATCAATGATGATTTTCCAAAAATTGTCCAGAAATATAGGAAATTTAAAGCAGAGTCTCTGAACCATATCTCACATTTGGGGTTTTCTTTTAACAGTTCTCAAATTATTAATTATATTCTGATCCCTGAATTTTATAATCCTGAGATTACTCAACGATTGGGGTTATTAAAAGAAGATTACAATTATCAGTTGCAAAGAATTGGTGATCTCGTGAAAGATGGAATAATTCAAATAAGTAGAGGTCACGAAATTGGTTCAAAATTTTATGGGACTGGAGAAATTCCATTTGTAAGAACTTCTGATCTTATCAATTGGGAAATCAACATTGATCCGAAAAAACGAGTATCACAAGAAGTATTTAAGCAATATGAAGAGAAACAGGATATTAAGAAAGGAGATATACTTCTGGTAAGTGATGGTACATTCTTAATTGGTAAAACTGCCATGGTAACAGAAAAAGATACTCAAATAATCATTCAAAGCCATCTGAAGAAGATAAGAGTTTTGAAAAAAGATCTTTTTGATGAATTCGTGTTGCTTTGGGCTCTCAATACAGATATCGTTCAAGATCAAATAAAATCTAAAACATTTATTCAATCAACAATCTCCACTTTGGGAAATAGGTTAATGGATCTAATCTTACCTATTCCTCATGAATCAGGAAAGCTGAAAGCAATATCTCAGGAGATAAGAGAAATAATTCAAGAAAAAATGAGGTTGAGAGATAGAATTCGTAATACATCAAAAATTCTGGAAATTTGATTAAAATTAAGAATTTAATAATATGTATATAGATTATTAAAACCTAGGCTTCTTTTCTTTCACTTTAAAGATAAACTTTTGCTATAGAAGTGGTGTATCTTTCTTAATATATTTACAAACCTTAATAGAACAGGATTGATACTCTTAAGATATCCTCTATTATCTCTATAGAATCAACATATTGACAATTTAGTGTAATGTAT
>JAEOTY010000280.1 GCA_016839625.1 Candidatus Hodarchaeota archaeon | reverse complement strand
GAGGAACAACTATCATTGAGTCAATACGTCTGGGTTTTGGAAAGGTTATCGGGGGTGACTTAAACCCAGTAGCTTGGTTTACTGTCAAAAAAGAGTTAGATGAGGTTAACCTAGAAGATATCAAAAATGAATTCAATAAACTATCCATCAAGCTAGAATCAGAGCTTCTCAATTATTATAAAACACGGTGTGGGCATTGTTTACAACAAGCGGATGTTATGTATTTCTTCTGGGTGAAAGAAATCCAGTGTGAACGTTGTGCGGAAACTTTACCTCTTTTTCGTAGTTATTTATTTGCACATAAGCGAAAAGATGACACTGAAGCTTATTATATCTGTCCTAAATGTGAGATTGTTTTCCAGGCAAAAACCCAGAAACCTCTGCAGTGTCCGAAATGTGAACACAATTTTGAGAAGAAAAACCACGTGGTCAAACGCGGAAAGTATTATTGTACTCACTGTGATCATACAGGCAAGATTGTGGATGCGAACATAAAACAAGGTAGACCTTCGGAACGATTGTACGCCATCGAATATTATTGTCCTTCATGCAAAACCCGAGACTATAAACGAGCTGATACTGAAGATTTTGAACTCTATCAACAAGCATCTCATCAACTGGAGTCGATTCAGGATCAGTTACCCCTCCCTCAACAAAAAATCCCAATGGGTGCAAAAACTCAGGAGCTGCTCAATCACCAAATCCTGTCTTTTATGGAAATGTTTAATGCCAGGCAATTATTATGTCTTGGAAAATTGTTGAGGGAAATTCTTCAAATTCCAGATCAAAATGTTAGAGAGTTTTTTTTGATAACCTTTTCTACAGCTCTAGAATATAATAACCTTTTATGTGAATATCATCGAAAAAATCATTACATCTACAATTTGTTTCGGAAACATGCGTTTCCTGCCACCTTAAATCCTGTTGAGAACAATGTTTGGGGAACAAAATTAGGTACAGGGACTTTTAAGAATTTCTTTGCTAAAACTATAAGGATTAAAGAGTTTTGTCAGAATCCATATGAATATTATATAGCCAAGAACGGAGAAGCTAAACGTCAACCCATGATTCGTCCCATTGTTGCAAAAACTGTCTCCTCTTATCCTGCGTTGTTAAATATTCCATCTGAAAATGTCTATCTTTATTGTAGCTCCTCACATCAGATTCAGATTCCTGATAATTGTGTTGATTTAGTCATAACAGATCCTCCTTATTATGACAACGTTCAATATGCGGAATTGTCCGATTTTTACTATGTCTGGTTGCGTATAGGTCTTAAGGATTATTATCCTTGGTTTGAAGCACCTTTAACACCGAAGAAAGCAGAAATTGTGAAAAACGTCAAAATAGGTAAAACAAGTGACGATTATCAGCAAGGACTGAATGAGATTTTCTCTGAAATTTCCCGTGTGTTAAGAACTGATGGCCTATTGATTTTTACTTTCCATCACAAACAACTAAAAGCTTGGGCTTCGATTATACAAAGTATATTAGATAATAAGTTTTATATGACTGCAGTTTATCCTGTTCGGGCAGAAATGGAAACAAGTACTCAAATTCGTGGCAAAAAGAGTATTGAATTTGACGTTATATTTGTCTGTAGAAAACGTCTAAGAGATCCAGAACCAATAATGTGGGAGAATTTACAATCTTCAATTAAAGATAGTGTTGAGAATAAACTGCTATCTCTAAGTAGTAATGGTGAGGAACTTTCGAAGGAAGATAAATTTGTAATTCAATTGGGTGTAGGTTTGAAATATTACACGCAGCATTATCCTCTCGTTAGCTTTAAAAAAAGAGCTTTTCTCCTTATTGAAGCTTTGGAGAATCTTGCTGCAATCTTCAAATAACTAATATTATTCCTCAATAATGGAATTTTTCTTATTATAAATCCAACGGGTTAAATACATAAAAGGTGTGTCGATGATACCAAGAAACCATTTTGTTATTAGCTGACCAATAATAAGAACTAGAACAAAGTCGAGAGTAGCTACTACAATTGAAGTATCGAATAAACTCTGAATTGAGGGTAAAATCAGGAAAGCTAAGGGGATAAATATGATAGAATCTAATCCTAAACTTAAGATATCACTAAAAACATTTCTTATCCAAAGGTATTTCCACCACTCTTCTTCTCCGTTGGTTCTTCGGTGAATCCATGAACGAATCTTATCATAAATCCACGCGTCAAAACGTTCACTAATGAGAAAGCTAATCCATGAAGCTAGAGTTATTGCAGGTACAATAGTAAAAGGGATTAAAGGGTCGTCTCCTAGTGCAGGAAGGAATCCAGCTAGTATCAAAAGAGCAACCATAATTACTTGACTGACTAGAGCTATCCAGATCATTTCATAAACTGCTTTTCTACCGAATCTTTCATTGACCATATCTGTCACTTGGAGAGTAAAAGGGAAAACAATTACTCCTACGGGAGCAAAAATAGGGATAATGCCCAAACCAGATAAAAGTGGGCCAATAAAAGGAATTAAATCTAAACCCAGATCAAACATAGCAATTTTTGCTGCAAAAAATTGAGCTAATGTTAGAAATAATATGTAAATACCTATTAATGCCCGGGGTGAGTTCGTTTTAGCAGTATACCACGCTCCAACATAAGTAACTAATCCTAAAATGATAAAAACACCAAAACTGACTATCAATCCTTCTAGCATCTTCATTTACCTCCTTTTCTTTCTCCTAGGCAAAAAACCTTATTTATCTTCTTCATTTCATCTGTTGATCTTCTTAGTCGCTTATCAAATTCATCTAAGGAAGGAAATTGCTTTTAGAGCGGAGTGGTAATCAAATCTCCCAATGAATCATATTTCTTAACGATAGTGATAAGTAATTTCAGGGTTTCTAATATTTATTGGGAGACTTCCTTATAGCCTTTCTCTACAAATTTTTGTGATTTCACGTTCTAATTTTCGAAAAAAAAGAGTAAAATTGATCATAAAACTCTGTCAAACCAGAACTCGTCCCTTCCTCTCCCATCCCCACTCTGTGACTCCCTCCCTCCCCTCATTCCATTGAGGGAATGGCGAGGAAAAAAAAGGAATATTACTTATAAAATAGTTAGTCTACACGACTTAACCGGTTTTTGATTTCTTTATAAGGACTATATTAACTATATAAATAACTTACTCGAGTTGCTTCAAAAACACCTCCTTTTAAAAAATTGGTTATACCTCCGTTTCAACCACACGCAAGCACTTCGGAAAAGATTTGGTCACGAAAAAACGTAAAAGACCATGAAGGGCATTTAAAGG
>JAEOTY010000279.1 GCA_016839625.1 Candidatus Hodarchaeota archaeon | reverse complement strand
GAGGGGAAAAAGCGAGCTGACTGCATCTCGTGTAATAAGTGTTTTAAAGCACCAAAAATAGTTACCTGCATGGAATTAGCGAAGAACTCGGTGAAGTAAATGTGTCAGTGGTGTATTGAACATACAGCCCGTAAAGTATGGTACTTAGATCCATCAAACCATAGTTTGGGGACAATTAATAGAGTTCAAAGATTTTGGGATTGGCATATCGATATGGGGATTTTCCTCTCTCTCTATGGTACAATCGATGACATTTTGAAAAAAAAAGCCCTGGAGATAACGTTTCCAATTTTTCCTTTTCTAAAGAGATGAGTTAACTTCACTATATTCACTTCCGTGTACCTACGAGTGGATTACTGATAGGAATCAAAGATCAGCACTAGGATAAGCATTAAGTAGTTGAAGTAGTAACATTTATCTTTGTCACTCTCTTTGGCCTTGAAGAACTAGCATTATTGGTTGCATAACTAGATGGGAAAAACTTCCAAAACTCAGCTGGAGCTAATATTTATTCTCCTAGCAGTAGTGTTTGTGAGTTCACTGGTTCTCTTGATTTTTGAAACGATTCCAATCCCAAACGAAGAAGAATTTTTGCCATCACCCGATCTAAAAGGTCATCTGCCACTAAGTTCCGCAATTAATCAATCAAAAATAGCACAAGATCTTAGAAACCATACAGTTGAAATTAAGGAAATTGCTCAAATACTTTGGGCACTCCAAGGAACAACTCATGGTCCTAGTTTTCGAACTGTTCCTTCCGCTGGGGCAACTTATCCACTCAAGATTTTCATCGTTCATTCAGGAACATCAACTTTAAGTAGAGGCTGCTATAGTTATAATAATCAAGAACACCGACTTAACCATGTTTCTTCTTCTTATAATATGACGTTGTTGTTATCAGCACTCAACGGTCAAGATTTAGAAGCAGTATCAAACGTAAGTAGCATTTTCTTAATACTTGCTGATTATAAGAAAACAACAGACAGGTATAGTTCGTCTCATTATCTTTATGATTATAGAGGAGTTCAATACGTACATCTTGAGGTTGGACATGCCATACAGAATTTCCTGTTACAAATTACATCCTTAAATCTAAATTCACGAATAATAGCAAATTTTACATCACTACAAATCCAAAATTTTTTAGATACTACTTTGGAACCATTAGCAGTCCTCCCTGTAGGAATAAGCGGAAATACTCCTTCTAATCGAATAAAAATCAAACGATCTAGTTCCAGTAATTCCGAGGAAACCACTGTTGAAGAGGCTATTGCAAAACGAAAATCTGTGAGAGATTATCTGAGTGGAGAAATTCCACTCTCAGTGATTTCGAATGTATTAAGGGATAGCACAACAATTTCGCATATAATAGGAGATAACTCCCAGTTTGACCTCTGTTTAGTAGTTGGTGAGGTTGATGAACTAGAAAACGGTACATATAACTATTTTCTAGAAAATAATTCTGTAAATCTAATATCCCAAGGCGATTTTCGATCTTCCCTTAGAGCTGTAGGTTTAGACCAAATATGGATTGAATCTGCTCAACTAGATGTTATTATCTCTGTAAATACTTCCTGGATCAATCAACAAACTAATTCCAATCTATATCATAGGATAACTATGTATCATGTAGGCATGATGGCGCAGAATGTATATCTAAAATGTGGAGCTGAAGGATTAGGGACAGTTGTTATTGGCGCTTTTTCCGAAAGCGGAACAGCTCAGCTTCTAAACATTTCAAACACCTTTACTTCCATCTACATCATTCCTATTGGCTTAACTACCGAGTTCTTTGAAGAAACAATAGATGGTCAGCTGGCATTAACTGATCTAGCTAGGATGAGCGGTCTTCTATCATATATACCCTTCTACATATGCCTATATCTATCACTTCCTATGTTGAGAAGACGGATGACGAAGAAGATGCGTTGGTTACATTGTATCGTTGGGTTTGTCCCCATTATTGGAGTGTTTTTTCATTTTATGGTTATTCACGGCCATGTTCGGAATCTTTGGGGATTTCTAAGCATAAATTCTTATTTTAATGCTCTAATCAATTATATAAGCGACATCTTCTCATTCCCAACCACTCGATATGACCTAGGTATGCTGTTAGCGAACCTATTGATACTACTCGGGACTATTGTTGTAATAACAGGGATAGTTTTCGCTTTTAAATTGGTTAAACAAAGAAAAACAATGAAAACAATCCACAAATATGTTATCTTTATCACTATGGCTTGTGCTATTATACATAATTCATTAAACGGAACGATTTTTGCCAGTAACCCCATAATTTTCGTTTTATTAAATATTCTGGCTATTGATCTCTATTTTATCTTATACATATCCTATGATTTAGCAAAAATCATTCAGAAAAGACAGGTTTCAATCCAATAACAAATTATTGCATAATCAAAATACAAAAGAATTCCAAACTCGCTACTGTGTTAAAGGGGGCCAAAAAAACTGGAATCGAACGAGGACTGAAAGATGAAAAAACAATTTATCCAACGTTATGAAAAAAATCCTATATTAACAAGTGATGATATACCTTATCCTGTGGAGACAGTTCACAATGCAGCTGTAGTAAAATACCACAGAAACTATATGATGCTATTTCGCTCACACCGAGCAAACGGACGTT
>JAEOTY010000278.1 GCA_016839625.1 Candidatus Hodarchaeota archaeon | reverse complement strand
CGTCTTATTCCTGAACCACCGAACCATATAAACCCTGATTCTTAACAGAATAAATGGATATAATAAGCTTTTCACGAACTAATAATTCCAATTCTCGGAAATAAAAAAGACCGACATCAGACCGAAAACACTCACACACGAAGATTTCCGCTCCTCACGCCACCTGACGATAGTCTTTTCTGACAATACTCGTTTTCCACACTTTTATTAACAATTAGCCCTTGTGCTTGATTAGATCTTCGTTTTTATTCTCTCAAATAGTCTTAATCATCAGCTTGTGTGGGATCAGGTTGATATAATGCAAATGGACACGAACTGCAGAATGGTTGAGGATTTTCGTAGAGAGAACAATAAAACATCGGTTCATTGTTGTTTTTCTGTTGTAGAACCTTCTTACGGGTACAATAAAGACAATCAATATCGTACTGTTTTTCTATAGCATCCTGATAATGTCCTGGTTTTCCTTCCACGAAAAAAGGACATTTTAGTGGGCACTTGGTGATAACTTCTTTGTATTTTAGACAAAAGCTAATATTTTTTGCTTTCAGTAAGTACTTACAATTCACTTGACAATGGTTTTTTTCTTTACGGGGGTTGGCTGTTATTACTATTGGATAGGTAATACGAGGCATTTTAAATCACCTTGAATATTGAAAGATTTGTATTCTACATATGATGTTATATGTCATTTATAAACTCGAAAAAATCGATTTTCTTTAAAAATTCGGTAATTGTCTTTTATCATCTTATAATTACACTAATTAACTTCTAGCACTAAAAAAAATAATAATTTAGTAAGAAATTTATATAGAATCCTGTTTTTAAGTTTAATAAAAAATAAATTTGTACTTTTTCACGATGGTGACTTGTAATTGGTTAAAAGGATTGAAGTGCTCAAAAAATTCATTTTAACATTTATTGACCAAGCCCCAAAATTTTTATCAAACTATACACCCTCAGAGAGGAAAAAACTAATTGGATTTCTTGAATTACTCCGATTATGTGAGTCACAAGTAGATATTGCCCGAGGAGAACTCTCTACACAGTTGGAAACTTATTGTAATCAAATCAGAAAAAGCAAAGAGTACTTTAACACCCCTTTCTTATGGTTTTCCGAAATATACTACGACAATGCAAATCTTTTTCTAAGAGTAGCCGATTTCCATGCATCAGATTTCTTCGATTTCCTAGTTCAGGTTATTAGAGGATCAAATGACTTACCAGGAATTTTCCAACTAATTCGTGAAGGAACGACTTTACAAGATTTAAAATGGGAAAAATTACAATACCATGTCATTAACAGTTTTAAATTCCCGCTAACAGAGGAAGAGTTATTAGTATTAAAGGAACTTTATTCATATATTTATTCAGCTGGAATTAATGGATTTAATCAAAAAAGCATAGGCAAACACTTGAAAGCAAAGGGGATGTCGGAAAAAAAATACCAAGATTTCAAAAATCTATTGACACTACTAGATGCACGATGGAATTTTTTCCTATATTTTCCCGCATTTGGTCTACGATATTATTATACGCATTTTAAAGTAAAGAAACTAAATTCATTAGAAGAAATCTTTGATTTTTATGATACAACTAATACAACACTATGTCACAGCCGATTATACCGAATTAAAGAAGATCTAAACAGTTATATGGGTTATCTAGTCGTCCCAGATGATAAAGTTGAACAGCTGGGAAGCTATTTTCACCAATGTGAACGTCAGAACAAACTAGAGTTAAAAGAGTTGATAGAAATCCGAGACATCTATCGAAGTATTTCTCTTTCTCGTTATCGTGCTGGAAAAGGATGGTTGACTCTTTCTTCTAAAGAGATTGAAAATTTAATCCAACAATTGACTATGAAACATCCTCGGAAATTAAGGAAAAGGCCTCCTGCCTTGTTTTACGATACCCCCTTTAACCATGATTGGAATTATACACAATCACAAGACCCAATCCAGGTAATTTCCTTAGTATGCAAAATGCAGCCAAAATTTTCCCATGATACGTTACCTATTAATCCAGATAATGTTAAACCAACATTCTCCAGATCTGATATTGAAATTTTAGAGAGATTATTTCAAAATAAGCTCTGCCAACCTTTTTTCTCATTAGCTCGTATCCAATTTGAGTATTCAATTGATGTCTATTCTATTAGAATACCTTTCATGCCTATGAAACAGGTTTCACGCCTCCTGAAGGTTCTACCTTATGCTCAACTAAATATCATGGAGAATTCAATCGTTTTATGGACTCTCCTTTCACCACAAGATAGGAAATGGATAAAAAAATATCTAGGATGGGAACCATTTCAGATTATTCCATATAAACATCAACAGGCTCTTAAGTGTGATTGGTATAACCCCAAAACACTCCAATGGTGTTCTCCCAAGATACTTGAGGATTCATGAATACCTCTGTAAAAAAAAAGGGAGAGAATTGATTTAGATATTGATGATCTTTTAATTTATTCCAGGTGGATCTTTTGGGGGCATCTTTTGTTTCAACCTCAAGTACGTTGCTTTTAAAAACGCCCAAAAATTCCTGGATGCAATCCTTCTTGGAAACTTCGCCATTATAAACACCCAAAAATTCACTTGAAAGCGTTTTCGGGTTTATAATTGCAAAAATCCTTATTTTAACCCCAAAAATTGCTCCCTTCTATTATAAAAACCCAAATTTGTGAAGTGTCTTCAACTGGTAATTACCAGGATAATAGGGAGGTAATCAAATCACTCGCTAATAGTCTGATGGATAAGTCTGATGAAAGAGAGTAGGACCAGAGCATGAAAATAAACACCATTCGGATCGACAACCGAGAACCCGCTATGCTTACAGCTGAGTTAACCTATTTCGGATATCAAGTAGAAAATACACTGTTAAAAGCAGGCGATTTCGGAGGAAAAACCATCATTGGAGAAATCAAACGCAACAAGGACTTTTATCAATCGATTGTAGATCAACGGATCTATTACCAACCACAGAAGATGCTCCAAACAGGAAAACAATGCTTCTGGATCTTAGCGGGGGATCCGACTGATGACCGACGACAGCTGAGCCTAGTGTTGGATAGAATCTTTGCGTTAGTGTTACATCCAGGGATTACTTTAGTTCCAGTCCCGAATACTGAGGCCGCGATTGCCTACGCGATCCACACAATTATCCAGAAAATGGACAAAAGATAAGGACGAAGAATTAGAATTGCACTCCTAAAGCTAATTAGAAAAAACATGAAATGGCTTAATATCGCGATACTGAAAAAAGAAAGATTTTAAAAAATCGGAAGTCTACTAAGTAAGCTTAGTTAAGCTTCTCGTCTGTATCATCTAGTTCACGATAATCAATGAAATTAGAAGTCCATTAATAGCCTCTAGTCGGGGGAACTACTTCAAATGTGATTGGCCATAATATTATCTTTAATAACAAAAACTACGGTATTTTGATTCATCTTTCTGATAACAATACTTTGAGCAGTAATCTGGTGTTCAATAACGAACAATCCTTTGGAGCTGTGGGAATTCTTCTTTGGGATGCAAAGGATAATACCATTGAGGACAATGTTTTGATAGATAATGGCTATTATATTGGGGGTATCCCTTTTACTAACTATATTCAGAGATCAGTCGTGAATAACTCTGTAAACGGGAAACCCTTTGTGTATTGGGCGCATAGAACAAGTGGAACTCTTGCGAGTAATTCTGGTCAGATTTCGCTATTTAATTGCACTAATATTGTGATTACCAATCAAACTTTATTTAATTCTTCTATAGGAATATCAACAGCTTATTCTTCTAATATATGATTGTTAACAATACTATGTATGATAACAACTGGGGTATTATCACTCGATATACCAATGATTCACATGTAACTAATAATTCGTTTTTCAATAATTCCATTCGGGGATTTGAGCTTGTAAGTACTGAGAAATGCAACATAACTCAGAATAAGTTTATTACCAATACTCTTCATGGAATTGACTTAGATCCCTCATGTGCAAAAAACCTCGTTCAATTGAATGACTTTATCGGAAACAATAATGGCAGCTCTCAAGCAACTGACAATGGAACCAGTAATGTCTTTGAATATAATTATTGGAGTGAGTGGACAAGTCCAGATACGGATCACCTCATTGGGATTGTAGATGTGCCTTACGCCATAGAAGGCACTGCAAATACTCCTGATTGGCACCCACTGGTGAATCCAGCCTCTGAACATTATCTTCTAATTCCGACAATAACCATTCCAAGTGGTGAGGAAACGCTTTCAGGAGAATTCGACATTTATTGGACAGAGTCAAAGGACACATGGGGATTTAGTGTGATGTACAATGTCTCTTACTCGACTGATGGGGGAACGACATGGACTCAGATAACAGCAAAACAAACAACAAGAAATACTAGCTGGGATACTCGTTTGGTTCCTGATGGATCGAATTACATCCTCAAGGTAGAAGCATTCAGTAGTGGAGGATTGAAAACCTCGTGCATCTATAGTACTTTCATAATTGACAATATTTTACCAACAATAACTATTGATTCACCTCTCACGCAGACGTACACCACTTCCACAATAACTGTCACATTGTCAGGAGATGCAGCTCATTATTGGTACTACATTGAGTCAGTAGACAGCCAGAATCAAACCTGGACAGCCAGCGTGGATCGAACGCTTACTCTTGGTAGATATACCCTCCATGCTTATGTAAACGACTCTGCTGGAAATATCATTCATATCTCTCGCACTTTCACAATCGAATTCGTGGTCCCGACAACTACGACTACTACCCCACCTACGACTACAACCCCAAGTACAACCCCACCTACGACTATACTGCCAACTACGACAGAACCCTCACCTTCAACTACAACTACCCTACCACCAACGATAGAGGTTGGCTCAGGCTGGAATGGATACCTGCTTCTGATCGCATTTGTGGCCCTATTCCTATCGAGAAAGCGAAAGAAACGATCATGAACCCCCTCTTTTTGCCTTTCCCTAATGAATAAAACCAGACATCAGACCGAAACGCTCACACTTGAAGAATTACGCTCCTCAAGCCACCTGACGATAGTCTTTTCTGACAATACTCGTTTTCCACACGGTTAGCCCTTGTGCGATTAGTGGCAGCTCGCTAAACATGTCGACCGAAGTCTCCACGCGTACACGACTGCTCTATCAACGGGATCTTCTATCCCAGCACTCGTTCACTTGCTCACGGTTACTGTCGCCAGTCCCCGTGTCTTACCGATGCAAGCGAAGTGGATTTGTCTTTTCGAGG
>JAEOTY010000277.1 GCA_016839625.1 Candidatus Hodarchaeota archaeon | reverse complement strand
GAAGTAGTTTGGCAAGTATCATCTCTCCTTAATTTATTGAATAAACTTCATGAAACTGCTATTGATATTGGGGATCTAGTTATCGCAAAGGTTAATGATTCGTCCAAAACAAGATCTTAGTTGTTATGATTACAAGAATATATTCCCTAATGTGATTTAATCAACTGTTCTGATAAGAAATCACAATTTATTCTGAATCAATTTTCAGAAACAGATGATATCACCTATTATGGGAGAGGTAATGGGCCAATGGAAGTTCTATCGAAGAATAGCGGAAATCAGATAGAAAATCTAATAAAGATCATTTAAATACAAGCAATTAGCAATTAAATTAGCAATTGGAGAGTACAAAAAATGGCTACAAAAGAAGAAATTGGAAACTCTCTCGAGTCGCTCCGTCCCTATCTACAAAGAGATGGTGGAGATGTAGAGTTCGTTGATTATGATGATGGTATTCTAAAAGTTCGATTGACTGGCGCTTGCAAAGGGTGTCCTTATTCACAGATGACATTATCAGCAGGTATCAAACAAAGAATACAACAGGATTTTCCTGAATTGAAGGAAGTAGTAAGTGTTTAATTTTCTTTTCTCCTTTCTTCTATTGCGTCCTCTTTGAATAAGATTGATATTTCCATCTTGGTTGAAAGATTTGGGGAGAGGTTTTTTCACTCCTATTCCTCATCACTATAGATCAGGTTCTAAAATTCTTAAAAATTCATTCTGAGTTCTTTAAGAATTTATTAATAATTGAGAACATTTCTTCCGAGTCTGGTTCAACGGTAAGAATATGACCTGAATTTGGTAGTTTTAACAATTCAACTGTGGTAGCATCAGCGAATTTTTGCTCTTTTGCACCATTAATTGCAGAAATAGATATCATGTCGTCAAGAGCACCATACGCAATTAAAGTAGGTTTAGTTATTCGGATTGATTGCTGATTAATGTGTTTGAGAAGACGTGTAAGCTGGATTACTGAAGCAGTTGGTCGGTACATATAGCTGTAGAGATTATGATCCTTAAAATATTTCAAAGTATCTTCCCCCTTATATGAAAACTTTATAATGAGATTTAAAAGAGGCATTAATCTTACTAATCTGGATTTCAAACGGAAAGGTGGTGCTAGTAGGATTAACTTGTGAATTCCTTCCTCTGAGTGTTGCTGAACTAGATATAAGCATAGTAAAGCTCCCATAGAAATCCCAATAGGGATGATTATTTTACAGCTCTCTTTTAGAAAAAAGAATCCTTCCTCTACAGATTGATACCATTGATGCCAGGTGTATTTAGGTAACTCTCGATAATTGCTGCCATGACCAGCTAATAGTACTCCATGAACACAGTATCCTTTTTCATGAAGAAATTCTCCTAACGGGAGCATTTCAGTTGGTGATGCAGTGAATCCATGAACTAATAACACCCCTACTTCTGATCCTTTAAAATAAAATGGTTTAGCAAGATGTTTTAACGATTCTAGTTCATCATAATCATTTTTCATCATATCTACACCATCTAGCAAAGTGGTTTATACTTAATATTCTAAAAAGATTGATACTTCCACTCTGGTTGAAAGATTTGGGGTCCAAATACTTTCAGGCCTTCTTCAGATTGCCAAATGGGTGCGCTAGGTTTCGCAAGGACGGCTATCTCTAAATCTTGTCGAAATTCATCTTTCCAGGGGGTTAATCCTCTTCCTGTTTGTCGGTCTACAACTAAAATACTATCAGGACACGAAACAAATTCATTACCGTTTAACCATGATAACAGGTACTCGTTTTTGTACCAGATCTTTAAAGTTTGATTCTTAGACTTTAAAATGATTGTACCTGAGGTAAAACCACCACTCTCAGTTCTCGAGAAATCCTCCACGACACCAGTGAAAATGAGCTTAGCATTTAATACTTTTTCGATAACTGGTAATGGATCAAGAGTTTCTTTTACAGCAATATTTCTTTCTCGTCCTAACTGAATTGCCAGTGAGATAGTTCCACTAACAATTCCTTTTTTGCATTCTGATGCCGTCATGGGACATCTTGCTACCCCCACAGTACCATTGGATAATCTGGAAATCATACGACAGATATCTTCCGCTCTCTTATCCGAAATGGCTTCTTTCAGAATCATGCGGTCTCCGTATACACTAGCGATAGAAAGCGGAGTAATAGAGATACCCGCTACAGTTGAGGTACTAATCGAAATCATTGGCTTACTACGACCACCACACATGTCTCCATCAACAGTCACCCTGTTTAGAAGCGATCCGACCCATAAGGGAACCACAATATTCCCTGGTCCCATTTCTGTGGACACAAAACCTGCAAAACGAGCTCCTATGTGCTGTTCCAATTCTTTTACAGCTTCTACCATTACGTTATTTGACGAAGGAGATAAATTTTCAACAAATATCTTGTCTTGAGAAGATACTCCTCCTCCCACCATACCAATGATGCATATCATATCAGATGGTTTGAATTCAGTAATATCTTGTATTTGAAAAAATTTTTTATCTGAATATACTTCGTCAATTCGCTTTTTTGCAATTATAGGATCTCCTCCACCACCTGTACCAAGAATTTCCGCTCCTTCGACTAAATAATAAGCCTCTTCATATGTTAAATCATGTACCATAGTTCTTTCCACCATTCAGGTAAAATTTTGAGCTTTTTTTGGCGTAACTCATTTTTAGAATTGCTTTAGAGCATGATTTAATTTTACTATTTACTAATGCTTTTTCCAAAGATGTTTTTACGTTGTCTGAACAACTAACTTTTTCATCTAGAATTTAATATTGAGGGTAACATGAAACAGAAATTCGATCAAGTTCCTGAACTAAATCTTCATTTTATGAAATTGTCCCCAAATCAAGTTAATGACCTTATTAAATTCGCTATTAAAAATGACTGGGAAACTAAGGATTTTCACCAAATTTCAAAGGAACTTGAAGAATTTATATCCTCTCGTTCTGTTGATGAGCCTAAATATTCAGAGCTGTTATACCTTCACGCCAAACTCCTATTCTTTGCGGGCGATTTGAAAAAGTTGAACGAACTTTTTACATTAAGCAATGCTCACCAAGCTACGCGAAATGTCCCTGGAGTTCAGTTGTTTTATGCACTTGGATTAGCTTTTCAAGGCCATTCAAAAGAAGGGTTGGATATTCTAAATCATGTAGATTCAGAACTCTTTGTAAATGATCATATTACTAAGATTGAAAAGATGGGCGTTACTCTCTTCATTTATTCTATTAAACGTGATTATATTACGGTTTCCGACTATTTTTTCAATATTTATAACTACTTCAATTCTTTAAATAGAGTATCTGATGAGATAAAGGCTCATTTATTGCCTTGGGCTTATTTACGTCAAGCCTACTCTATTCGAGCACAGGGAAAAATTCCTAAAGCGATGGAACTCATAAGTGAATGTTACCATGATTTACAACAGTTACCCCATCGGTTCTTTCAAGTTATGGCGCTAACTTTAATGGGGCATTGCCACCATAACTTGGGAAATGTTCAGAAAGCATTAGAATTTTATGACTCAGCAATCGACATGGCTATAGAGATTCAGAGCTGGATTTTGCTTTCAATCCTCTATAATCGTGTTGGGATGGCGATGATGGCTCAAAAAAAGCCTGATCTGGCAAAAAAGTATTTCCATAAGGCAGTCTCTCGAGCAGAAGCAGCTGGAGCAAATTGGCTTGTAATAGGACCTTTGGCAAATCTGGCGCAGTGGAAGCTTGCTGCAGGAGCCATAAATGAAGCAATAGATGATTATCACCATTTTGTAGAAATAGCCTCTAGTGTCGGAGATGAGCGTGAATTATGTTATGCTCAACTCACCCTTGCAGAATTGTATAAAGGCATAGATCTGCCCAAGTCCAAATATTTTTTATCTGAAGGATTTAAACTTGCTTTGAAATTGGGAATATTCCGAACAATTTCTCGCCCAGAAGACGAAGCAAATTACAATTGACTTCTTTTGAAGAAATTTAAGAAGCTAAATAGCTTGTCAAACACGTATTGGTACAGATGTTTCTGAAAACAGCTCTTAATAGATTTCTCTAAAATTAAAGAAATCAAAACAAAAAAAACTTAATTGGTTTGTCTGAAAGGCTCTTGGCTACTGATTAGGCATAATTCATTAAATTCAAAAGGTTATTCCGCCTGAACGGAGACAAGAATATTGTCTTATGAGTATTTTGAGCACCAAGCAGACATTGGTATTCGTGGGAAAGGAAAAACCCTGGCGGAAGCTTTTGAACAAGCTGCTATTGCAATGTTTG